>CBFGYO010000074.1:0-19379 GCA_965652975.1 uncultured Chitinophagaceae bacterium
ATAGAGAATGGTACAATAAAAATAAAAGATGGAAAAATCGAGGAAGTGGGGGCTAATATTTCCATTCCTGCAGGTGATGTAAATGTTGTAGACGGTAAAGGGCAGCATGTATATCCTGGTCTTATCCTTCCTACAAGCAACCTGGGTCTTGTGGAAATAAGTGCGGTAAGGGCAAGTAACGATGCGCGCGAAATGGGTGACCTGAATCCCAATGTGCGCTCCATTGTTGCTTATAACACCGACTCAAAAGTGATCAATACACTACGCTCAAATGGAATTTTGCTGGCCAATGTAGTTCCACAGGGAAGTCTCATTGCCGGTAGCTCATCAGTTGTTCAGCTTGATGCCTGGAATTGGGAGGATGCAGCGTATAAAACAGATGCGGGAATTCATTTTTATATGCCTTCACTGATGCCCAGGCCACGCTTCGGCGGATTTGGTGGCGGCGGTGGCGGTGGCCCGCAGCAACCACAATCCGACCCGGTAAAGGAAGGGCTGGAACAAATAGAGCGTATGAAGAGTTTCTTCCGTGAAGCAAAAGCTTACCAGGGTGAAACGAAACATGAAGAGACCAATTTGAAATTCGATGCGGTAAAGGGTCTTTTTGAAAAAAAGCAGAAACTGTATGTACACGCCAATACAACAAAGCAAATACTAGTAGCACTTGATTTTGTGAAGGAGTTTAATTTTGATGTAGTGATCGTTGGCGGAAGTGATAGCTGGCAGGTAGCGGATCTGTTGAAGCAAAACAATGTGTCAGTGATTTTACAGCAGCCACACAGTCTGCCTACGTTGGGAGATGATGATGTGGATCAGCCTTATAAGACTGCTGCAGCATTGCAAAAGGCCGGTGTGCTGTTTGCTATTTCTGATGATGATGGACAAACTCGGGGTCGTAATCTTCCATTCAATGCGGGAACCGCAGTGGCTTATGGACTTACCAAAGAAGAAGCTTTGGCAGCAATATCCCTCAACAGTGCAAAGATCATGGGCGTGGCGGATAAAACAGGAAGCATTGAAGTAGGAAAGGATGCGAATATTATTATTAGTTCAGGTGATATCCTGGATATGCGTACCAGTAATGTAACTTCAGCATTTATCCAGGGCCGTAAGATCAACCTGGATGATAAGCAGAAGCAGTTGAATGAGCGTTATGCGGAGAAGTACAACCTGAAAAAAGCCTTTTAGGGTTAGATAATAGTTGATTAGATAATAGATAATAGTGAAGGCACCCAAACTTTATGGGTGCCTTTTTATTTTCTCTATGATGATCTATGTGTCTATGATTTTATGTGGTAAAAGCTGTGTGTGCTATGCACTCTCATGTTTCTTTACCACATAGAATCATAGACATATAGATCATCATAGTTTAGTAATAAGAGCAAAGAAAAAAAGCACCCAACTTTGGGTGCTCTCACTATTATCTATTACCTATTCAACTATTATCTATAAGAAAGGCATTTCGAATTAGTTGTCTTTCCCATGACAATGTTTATATTTCTTTCCCGATCCGCAAGGACAAGGATCATTGCGGCCAATTTTGGGAGCGACTTTCACGGGTTCGTGCTTCACGGCTACATCACCACCGCCTGGTTCATAAATGTCACGTTCGTTGGCGCCATAGTCCTGGCCGGCTGTGTCCACTTCTTCCTTGTTAGCCCGCATCTTGCTGTAATCAGTTTTTTCCTGTCTTCCTTCTTTCAACGGAGCGTTGTCCTGCTGGATCGGAATGGATGAATGACTCAGGAAAGATGAAATATTTTTATTCAGTTCGCTTCCCATTCGACGGAACATACCAAAGGCTTCCGTTTTATAAATAACCAATGGATCTTTTTGTTCAAGGTAGGCTGTTTGTACGCTTTGTTTGAGATCGTCCATTGCTCGAAGGTGTTCTTTCCAGGCGTCGTCGATTACCGCCAGTGTGATTGTTTTTTCCATAGACGATGGCAATTCACGTCCTTCGGTATCGATAGTTTTTTGCAATGGAGTTAGCACATTCAATCCCTTCGTGCCATCAGTAATAGGTACAACCACATTCTCGATATGAGCACCCTGTGTGGCACGGATGTTCTTGAATACTGGTAATGCCTGGCGCGCGATATCTTCCTTATGTTGTTCGTACCGGTTGATAGCTTCGGTATAAACCTTTTCAGTAAGTGTATTAATGTCCGATTTGCTGAATTCATCCTCTGTAATGCTGGTGTCGATAGCAAGGTTGACGATGCACGCCATCTTGAATCCGTCGTAGTCACCCTCTGTTTTGTAGCCGGCAACGATATCTTCGGCGGTTACACTAAAAGCATTATCGATATCAAGAGCAAGTCGTTCACCAAACAAGGCGTGGTTGCGGCGCGAATAAACTGCCGTACGCTGTTTATTCATCACGTCGTCGTATTCCAGCAAGCGTTTACGAATGCCAAAATTATTTTCTTCTACTTTCTTTTGCGCACGTTGAATACTATTGCTGATCATGCTATGCTGAATCACATCGCCTTCTTTATAGCCCAGCTTGTCCATTAGCGATGCTATTCGCTCACTACCAAACATGCGCATGAGGTCGTCTTCCAGTGAAACATAAAATTGTGATGATCCTGGATCGCCCTGGCGTCCGGCGCGTCCTCTCAACTGGCGGTCTACACGACGGCTCTCATGTCTTTCCGTACCAATGATTGCGAGTCCACCCGCTTCTTTTACGCCCGGCCCGAGTTTAATATCCGTACCACGGCCGGCCATATTCGTAGCGATGGTAACGGCGCCTGGTAATCCAGCTTCGGCAACTACCTGTGCTTCCCTGGCGTGTTGTTTTGCGTTCAACACGTTGTGAGCAATCTTTTTTTGTTGCAGCATACGGCCAAGCAACTCACTGATCTCAACCGAAGTTGTACCAACAAGTACAGGTCGCCCGGCTTTGCTCATTGTCTCGATTTCATCGATGACAGCTTTATATTTTTCCCGCTTGGTTTTATAAACAAGATCCTGGCGATCGTCACGAATCATTTTTACATTCGTGGGGATCGTTACCACGTCCAGTTTATAGATACTCCACAATTCTGCCGCTTCCGTTTCAGCCGTACCGGTCATACCGGCAAGCTTGTGATACATACGGAAATAATTTTGCAGCGTTACTGTGGCATAGGTTTGCGTTGCCGCTTCGATCTTTACATTCTCTTTTGCCTCGATTGCCTGGTGAAGTCCATCACTGTAGCGTCGGCCATCTAGGATACGACCAGTTTGTTCGTCTACAATCTTAATGGCTCCATCCATTACCACGTATTCTACATCCTTATCGAATAAGGTATATGCTTTAAGTAATTGCTGTACGGTATGGATGCGATCAGCCTTTTGAGAATAGTCGTTGAGAATAACTTCTTTCTGGTGCAGTTTCTCCTCCGATGGCATTTCCTTCTTTTCAATTTCTGCGAGCTTGATGCCGATATCAGGTAATACAAAGAAGTCGGGGTCCTCACCTGATTTGGTGATCATATTGAGACCTTTTTCAGTTAGCTCTACCGAGTTATTTTTTTCATCGATATGAAAAAGAAGTTCTTCGTCCACAATATGCATATTTCGTTGCTGGTCCTGCAAATAAAAATTCTCCGCCTTTTGCATTTTTACTTTTATACCTGGCTCGCTAAGGAATTTGATAGTTGGCGAGTATTTTGGCAGGCCACGAAATGCGCGAAACAGGTGTAAGCCACCGGTTTTGGGATCGTCATCACCTTTTTCAAATGCCTTTTTGGCTTCATTGAGGCATTGACGTACGATGCGTTCCTGTTCCTGCACCAGTTGCTGAATCCTGGGTTTGTGTATATGATATTGTTGGTCTTCGCCCTTTGCAACAGGCCCGGAAATGATAAGTGGTGTACGCGCATCATCGATCAATACGGAGTCTACTTCATCCACCATGGCGTAGTGATGCTTGCGTTGTACCATTTCATCCGGTGAGTGTACCATGTTGTCGCGCAGATAATCAAAGCCAAATTCGTTGTTGGTACCGTAGGTGATATCGGCGAGATATGCTTTTCTTCTATCCTCGCTATTAGGCTGATGTTTATCGATACAGTCGACAGTAATACCCAACCATTCGAAAATGGTACCGTTCCATTCCTGGTCACGTCGTGCAAGGTAGTCGTTGACGGTAACTATATGCACACCTTCGCCGGCCAGTGCATTGAGGTAAGCCGGGAGTGTTGACACAAGGGTTTTACCTTCACCAGTTGCCATCTCGGCAATTTTTCCTGAATGCAATACGGCGCCTCCAATCAACTGCACGTCGTAGTGAAGCATATTCCAGGTAACCTGGCCGCCTGCGGCAGTCCAGGTATTTTTATAAATACTTTTATCGTTGTCGATGCTGATGTATTCTTTTTTTACACTCAGGTCACGATCAAGTTGTGTAGCTGATGAAATGATCTCAGTATTTTCCTTGAAGCGACGTGCAGTTTCTTTGACGACAGCAAATGCTTCTGGCATCAATTGATCGAGTATCTCTTCAATTTTTTTGTCACGATCTTTTTTGAGTTTATCAACTTCCTGGTAAATCGTGTCTTTACCTACCAGGTCAGTAAAAGGGAGTGTATCTGCTTGCGTATTCTTTGCAGCTATAGTGGCATCTATATCTTTCAGGTAATCTTTTATGCGGCTGCGAAATTCCTGGGTTTTGTTGCGCAATTCATCATTGCTGAGGGATGCATAGCTGGTGAAGAACTGGTTTACCTTATCAATGACAGGTGAAATCTTCTTTACATCTTTTTCAGATTTACTGCCACCGAACATTTTTTGAATAATACCTAACATATCTTTTTAAATATTAAAACGGGCCCGGTTAAAATAATAGATGCCTTTAGTGCCTGTAGAGTTCCAAATGGTAAAATTCTTACCCGGAGTCGCAGGCGATCAAAGGATTGTCAAAAAAAGTGCTACAATAAATTGTAAGCCAATTTGACAGAATGGCAAAGATAGGTATTATCCGTTGTCGGCGGGAAGGGTGGGACGGCTGGAAAAATGCTAAAACTTGCGATAACGGGTTCATTTTACGTTCAGTTGTCGTTTGGAAGTTATTGCAACCGCGGGGTAATGCATTGGTCGAGAAATGGATTGCTTCGATGACAGACGGTTGGATAGTCATGGTGCTTAATCAAGAGTGTTTGAGGCTGTCTAATAGTACAATCGCTTTTTTCGTATTCCACATCCGGGGTCCATATTCTTTGACTACCAGTTTCCCTGATCTATTTATTATATAGGTCCTGGGAAAATCGTCATCTTCAAATAAACTCGGCAGATCACTTTCCAGGTAATAGAAAGGCAATTTTATCTGATGAATTGCCCTGTCAGTTTTCACCCTGTCCCTGTGCATCGTAGAAATGATGGCAAAAACTATCGTGGAGTCTTTTGTTTTACTATAAAGTTGTTCCAATGATATTAGTTCCTGGTTGCAGGTCACACACCAATATTCCCAGAAGTGCAGTACGACAACTTTGTTTGCAAATTGGTTGGTGTCGGCAAATTTGCCAGTCAATAGCTCGCTGATGGAGAGGTTCAAATCAACCCTGGTATCATTGTTCATCAGAACTAATGCGGGGTCAGGTAGCTTTTGTTCCTGGAGCAACTGGTGGGTAAGAATACTACCTACCACGATAACTACAATCATTGAAATACCTATTCCAACCAGGACGCCTAACCAAAATTTCATGTAAGGTTTTTTTTCTATGAAACATATTCTTCATCTTATTCATTTACGTGTAAGGTTGGAAAGAACACTTAGTGTAGCACCGGAGGGTTACGATTAGCTGGTCGCCCGTGTTTTTAAATTATTGAAAAGGAGTAATTTTTTACCTGATTTTTTAAACCCAATATCAGTAAAAATCATTGTGCTTTCTTTCAGTTACTTTGCAGTTAATAATGCTTAATGCTGTTGTAATGAGGGGTTTCCGCGTTTTTTATCTTTTTTCCGCTTTCGCCTTGCTTATTGGCTGCGAAATGCCCGGCTCCAAAGAGTCGGAATCGCCGGGCTCAACCTATCTTGATTATAAGATCTGGGGTGAGGAATATGATGGCGAGGTAACGGTACTCCTTCAATTCAGAGAAGGGGGTATGTATGGCAACACGAGGCTGCTGCATCCGCCGGCAGAAGTGCTACTGGATGGGAAAGCTCTCCCTGCAGATAGCTCACGTATGACCGGTGCATTTTACGAAACACGAAGTACCATCGATGACTTCCAGGGCACCCACCAGATAGTTTTTAGGGATAGCGACGGCAGGGAATACACCGAATCTTTCCAATTTGCCAGGATCACGTTGAAAAATGAGTTGCCCCAACAAGTTGAACGGAACGACCTATTACTTGAAATGGAAGGACTGGCCGAGGTCGATTATGTGCGGCTGCTTCTTACGGATACCGCGTTCGACAGTGAAGGCATCAACCGACTTGATACCGTAAGAAATGGCCGGATGCTCATTTCCAAACAGGACTTTGCCAGGCTCGTGAGTGGTCCCGTGCACATGGAATTGATCCGGGATTTGGAAAAAACCGTTAAGGAAAGGCCGGAAGCGGGGGGTAAAATTGCGATCTCTTATGGATTGAGCCGGGAATTTGTATTGGTAGACAGCCTTCTGCCATAAAAGGCAATCCATCCACATAATTTCCACTCCGTCATGGAATTTTAGCCTTAACCCTGTACTTTTGCGGCCGGAAAAGTTAACCCTTTTCAAAAGGCTAGCATTCAAACGAAACAATATGGCAGGTCAATTAAAGGAAGTCCGCAACCGCATCAAGTCCGTTCAAAGTACGCAGCAAATCACCAAAGCAATGAAAATGGTGAGTGCCGCTAAATTGCGCCGTGCCCAGGATGCAATCGTTCAAATGCGGCCTTATGCCAAAAAGCTGCAGGAAATGCTTAGCAATATTGTAAGCAATAGCGATGGCGATGTAAGCATGGCCCTGGCTGCAGAGCGTCCGGTGGAAAAGGTGCTGATGATCGTTATTACGAGTGACCGCGGTCTTGCAGGAGCTTTCAATACCAACGTGATAAAGCTTACCAAAACAACAATTACTGAACGCTACGCTGAACAATTCCGTAAAGGAAATGTATCGATCTGGAACATTGGTAAAAAGGGTTACGAGCACTTCACCAAGAATAATTACAAGACAGACGCTTCTCATAAAGATATTTTCCTGAACCTCACCTTTGAGAATGTACAATTGGCTTCGCAGGCAGCGATGAAAGCATTTGAAGAAGGTAGATTTGATGTGGTGGAAATTGTGTACAGCCAGTTCAAGAATGCCGCAACACAACGATTCGAAGTAGAACGGTTCCTACCTATTCCTAAAGTAGAAAGAAAGGCTGGTGCGGGAAATGCCAATTTTATCTTCGATCCATCACAGGCGGAACTGGTGGCGGAGCTCATGCCAAAGATTCTCAATACCCAGTTGTATAAAGCCATCCTCGACTCCAACGCATCCGAGCATGGAGCACGTATGACAGCGATGGATAAGGCCAGTGAGAATGCAAATGAAATGCTGCGTAGCCTTAAGATTTCCTACAACCGCGCAAGGCAGGCGGCTATCACTACCGAGCTGACTGAAATAGTAAGCGGAGCTGCTGCTTTACAGGGATAATTACGACACTACGATAGGTGTTTTGCACATAAATCAGTTTATGTAAAAAGAATGTGCATAATCTCATTTGCCCTAATAGAGGCCTATTGCTAATTTGGCGCGTTACTTAAAGATCACTATTGAAAAATGGAAATAACTAATCTCATACCCCATATAGAAGCGTTGATTTTTGCGAGTGATAAGCCCCTGACCACTCTCGACATTACAGAGTTGGTGAATAATGCACTCGGGTATATGGACGACAAGATACCGCTCGACAAGGTGGAAGCTGCACTCGAAGGCATCGTAGAAAAATATAGCGCTGACTTTTATCCATTCGAGGTGAAGCAAAGTGGCGGAGGGTGGCAGTTTCTTACACGCAAGGAATTTCATAAGACCGTTGCCCAATTGAACGGTGACAAATTCCTGAAACGTTTATCTGCAGCAGCACTCGAAACACTGGCTATTATCGCTTACAAACAACCGGTAACGAAGGGAGAAATTGAAGCTATCCGCGGCGTAAGTTCTGATTATGCCGTTCAAAAATTACTTGAAAAAGAATTAATTATTATCACCGGTCGCAATGAAAAACTGCCCGGTCACCCGCTGGTGTACTCCACGTCAAAAAATTTCATGGATTACTTCGGAATCAATTCGGCCGACGACCTGCCAAAGATCAGGGAAGTTCTTGCCGAGCAACTGGTAGAACCGACGATCATGAAAGACGTTTTGCAACCCGACGAAAAAACGGCTGAGAATAACGACGAAAATGAAAATGGTGAGGCTCTTGCCGTAACTGAAGAGGGTGAGCTAATTGCTAACCTGGAGAAAGACGGCGGGGAAGAAAGCTGATACTTACAACCATCATTATAAATTGGTAGCGTGTCGGGATATCAAACCCTGACACGCTTTTTTATATCTTCGCCGGCTATATCGTTTCACAAAAAATTAAAGAAGGCGCTATTTACCATGCAACAGCCACTCTCCAACGAACAGTTAACATCGATTGCCAAAGAGTTTGGTACCCCAGTGTACGTTTACCATGCAGAAAAAATCCGTGAGCAGTATGAAAAACTTGTCAACGCTTTCAAGGGAAGCGATGTATTGTTTTTCTATGCATGCAAAGCGCTTACCAATCTCAATATTATAAGTTACATAAAGAACCTTGGCGCCAACATCGATTGCAGTTCGATAAATGAAGTAAAACTTGCCATGCGTGCTGGCTTTACACCGGACAGAATATTGTATACTTCTAATGGTATTGCATTTGACGAAATTGTAGAAGCAAAAGAGTTGGGGGTTCATATTAATATTGACAGCTTGTCCAACCTGGAAAAATTTGGTCAGCGCTTTGGCCATGATTATCCGGTAGGTATTCGCTTACGTCCCAATATAATGGCCGGGGGCAATATCAAAATATCTACGGGTCATGATAAAAGCAAGTTTGGCATACCGGCTGAACAGATTGATAAAGTATTATCATTAGTAAACCAATACAACCTGTTCATCCGTGACCTGCATATTCACACTGGTAGTGATATCAAGGATGTGGATGTTTTTGTAAAAGGAATTGAAGTTTTATTTGAACTGATACCTCATTTTAAGGAATTGGAGTTTATTGATCTTGGTGGTGGATTTAAAGTGCCTTACCAGGATGGCGATTCTGAAACAGATATACAATTACTGGCAAAGAAAGTAAAGGAAGCTTTTGACAATCATCCAAACCCGGGGGGTAAGCATTTACAAATATGGTTTGAACCCGGAAAATTCCTGGTAAGTGAGTGTGGTTATTTGGTTGCAGAAGTAAATGTGTTGAAAGAAACGGCATCCGCTGCCTTTGTAGGTCTCAATACCGGTTTCAATCACCTGATACGTCCTATGTTTTATGATTCCTATCATCGGATCAGGAATATCAGTAACCCCGATGGAGTGAAAAAACGTTATTCCGTAGTTGGAAATATTTGTGAAACGGACACTTTTGCATGGGATCGTGAGTTGAATGAAGTGCGTGAAAGGGATTTGTTGGTTTTTCACAATGCTGGGGCCTATGGTTTTGAAATGTCGTCCAACTTCAACTCGCGTTTTAAGCCAGCGGAAGTGATGGTTGTTGATGGCAAGGCGCGGTTAATTCGAGAGAGAGATGGGATGGAGGATTTGCTGAGGAAGCAGGTTTTTTGAGATAAAAGTTAAAAGATAAAAGTTTTTTCATTCGACGATTCTCTATCATCTGACTACTCTGATTTAGGAAGAAAGTAGCTGGTATGATATCTTCAAATGAAAAAACTTTTAACTTTTAGTTTTTATCTTTTATCTATTCTTTAAACTTGTTATCACCGTACTCTTCGACGTAATCGGCGTTTCTCCCCCCAGTCCCTGCATGGTGCCGTTGGATTCAGTGGTAACAGACTTTTCTTTCAGAAGATTATTTTTCCTGTCAATGATTATTTTACCGTTGGATTTATTGTTGAGTGAAAATGCAACTTCCATTCCGGGCATGATCTCGAGCCTGGAGTTGGTAACAGACGTGCTGATAATATCAATAAAGAGGGTGGAATCGGTAACATCGGACAGCGTATAATTGTTGTTGATTTTTCCTTCCGGCGTTTCGACGATCTCAGCCCATGACTCTCCTTTACTAACGGGGTTGTCTGGCAGTATCTTGAAAATACTATTGGTGCCAATAGCAGGTGGTTGCACTACTTCCAGTATTTCCTTCAACATATTCGCCATAAGTTTCATTGGTCCGTCCATTTCTTCGGCTGCAAACTTTTCGGGTTGAACAAGCATTACTTTACCAGTAGGATCAATGATCATATCATATGACTTTTTCATTGTAGCCTGGATCGGTTTGCCAAGGGGACTCTCCAAATCCTTTTGTATATCAGAGTCAAAGGACCTGGCCTGGCCCATACCTTCGAAGTCAAATTTTATCCTGTTTACTTCGTGATGCAACGTGCTATTGTCGGCCGTTGTATTGGTAACCTTATAGGAATGAGTAGCACTTCCATTTACATTGAAATCTATTGACTGTCCACCCGCCTGTTGGGAAATGGTAGTTTTAGCCTCGGTGGTAACCGTTAGCATTTGGCCCTGACTTAAAACCGGGTTTTTATTTACAACCTGGCTATATGATACGCCAGCGACAAATAGTAAAATAACGAACAGGACATTTTTTTTCATAATATCTGGTATTGAGCAAATAGTTAGCACCGGCAAATTTGACGAATCCCGGCCACAAAAGGTGGTCTGGCACTGAAAATTATCATAGATACTTATCTTTTTAAATCCGCCGCAACTTATTAATTTTAGTAAAGGGCATTTTTGTTGTCGTAAATTGAATTAATGAAAAGGGCAATTTTAACAGTACTGCTTCTTCAAATTCTTGTGACAATCTTTTGCCAGGATACAAAAAAAGTATCGCTTTATAACCCGGCTGACAATGCCCGTGAGGAAATTAGCAAGAAAATTAAGGAGGCCAAAGCTGAAGGCAAATATGTATTTATACAAGTAGGTAATAATGCATGTATCTGGTGTTTGCGGTTTCACTCTTTTTTGTCGACCGATAAGATGGTGGACTCTATTTTCCGGGCTAACTATGTGATCTATCACCTTAATACTAATCCTGAAAACCCAAATGAAAAATTGCTGGCGGGTTACCGCTTTCCCCAGCGGTTTGGTTATCCTGTTTTTCTAATTTTAGACGGTAAGGGTGAATTGCTGCATACGCAAAATTCTGAGTACCTCGAAGCCGGGGCTGGTTATAACCGGAAGGCCGTAATTGAATTCCTGTCACAATGGGCACCAAAGGCTCTCGATCCAGCACAATACAAACAACGCTAATGACTGCCGACACTGAATCGTTCATCCGGTCAATGATGCATCCTGTTAAGTTCAGAATGTTTTTATTTTCCCGTCTTCCGAGTGCATATTTTGCCGGAGTTCGCATCAGGCAGATTGATGGTAAAAAATGTACCGTTTCTGTTCCATACAAATGGTTTTCACAAAATCCTTTTCGTTCGACTTATTTTGCCTGCCTGAGCATGGCTGCCGAAATGAGTACAGGTGCACTGGCGATGGCTCACCTGTATAAAAAAAATCCTCCCGTGTCAATGTTGGTGGTAAAAGTGGAGTCGGAGTATTTCAAGAAAGCAACAGGGATAACAACATTTATATGTAATGATGGTGCTGTGTTTGAAACTGCCATTGAAGAATCCATCGCCACGGGTGAACCACGCGTAGTAAGAGCACAATCTACCGGCAGGAATGCTGCGGGTGATATTATCGCAGAATTTTTTATTACCTGGTCGTTTCGTGCGAAACGCTAAAATATAATTTTTCGCAGGCCAAGATTTAGACCGAGGCCGCCATCGTCATCGGTAACAATAAGATTAAATTTTGCTTCTGGCTCGAGGATAAGAGTGGGTGTAAGGTAAATGGATTTTGAAATGCCTGCTGAAACAGCCACACTAAGGGCATCTCTATCATAAGAAATGATTTTTATATCGCCGTTATCAGATTTTTCTTTCCAGCCAAGAAAGTAGTCAAGGGAAGTGCCAACTACAAAATTGAGAAGTTTTGAATCGAACCTGTATAATAAAGGCAGTTGCAGTCGTCGCTCAGCCACCTGGGCCGTATAGGTAACACTGGTACCACCGTTCTGAGCTTCGATAAAATAATTGACTTTCCTGCTTTGATAATAGAGACCGGTTTCAATACCGCCATGTTTGGTGATGCGGTAAACTAATTGTGCCCCGAAGCCCGGCGCCAGGCCATCATATAAAGTAAGCTCATTCATGAGCCTGCCGCCTATTTGCAATGACCGGTTTTGCGAAAAACTGGTAGCAGTAAATAAAATCAGGAACAGAAAAAGGGTAGCTGTCCTTTTCATAACCAGGATTTATCTACTAATCTACGATTAGCCGCCCTCATTAACAAAAAAGTCGCGGGCAATCAATCTTTTTTAGGTTTTCGTTGTGTCGTCCAATATCTTAGTTATTCAATAATCACTTATGAAGATTGCATTCCATGGCGCGGCGCGTACGGTAACCGGTTCAAAACACCTGTTGACATTAAAAAACGGAAAAAAGATATTGCTTGATTGTGGAATGTTCCAGGGACTGGGAAAGGAGACTGATCTCCTCAATCGTGATTTTGGCTTCGATGCCCGGGAGGTAGATGTGATGATTCTTTCGCATGCGCATATCGATCATAGTGGATTGATCCCTAAATTGGTAAAGGACGGATTTAGAGGAAAGATATTTTGTACACCAGCAACGCGGGAGTTGACCAACACCCTGCTGGAAGATTCTGCTGAGATACAGGAGGATGAAGCGAAATATAATAATAAGCGCAGGGCAATGGAGGGCTTACCCTACCTGCGCCCGTTATATACTTCTGAAGATGCAAAAATGAGCATGAATCATTTTGCGGAAGCACATTATGGTCAATGGTTTGACGTAACAGACGGTGTAAAAGCTATGTTTACCGATGCAGGGCATATCATCGGCAGCACATGCGTACATTTAAAGGTTACTGAGAATGGTAAGGACACGGCCATCACGTTTAGTGGCGACGTAGGCCGCTATCGGGATGTAATATTAAAATCGCCCGAAACATTTCCACAAGCGGATTACATTCTTCTTGAATCAACTTATGGTAACAGTTTGCATGACAATGTGAATACTACGCCGGACATCCTGTTGCGCTGGGTAGAAAAAGCATGTTTGCAAAAGAAGGGAAAATTGATAATGCCTGCATTTAGTGTGGGCAGAACGCAGGAATTATTATTTGCATTGAATCAATTGGAGTTGGAAAACAGGCTTCCAGATCTGGAGTACTTTGTGGATAGTCCTCTCAGTGTTGAAACCACCGAGATCGTCAAAAAATATCCGCAATATTTTAATAAGAGTATACAGAAAATTTTGCAATCCGATATGGATCCGTTTTCGTTCAAGGGATTGAAGTATATAAAATCTGTCGAGCAATCGAAGTTGCTCAATTTCCAGAATGGTCCCATGGTGATCATATCTGCAAGTGGTATGGCCGATGCGGGGCGTGTGAAACATCACATCAGTAATAATATTGAAAATAGTCGCAACACCATTTTACTTACGGGGTATTGTGAACCGCGTTCACTTGGTGGAAGACTGATTGCAGGTGCAAAGGAAGTCGGCATATTCGGTGTGGAGCACCAGGTGCATGCTGAAATTGGTGCTATCCGTAGTATGAGTGCGCATGGAGATTACGAGGATCTCAGTCAATGGCTTGGGTGCCAGGATAAGCGCCAGGTACGGAAATTATTCCTGGTACACGGGGAATTGGAGGTGCAACAGGATTTTAAAGATCGCCTGGTGAGAAAAGGGTTTATGGATGTAGAAATTCCTGAGCGGCATTACGAGATTGGTCTTACATAGGTGGGTTATATTTTTTAAAACGTATAGCTAATTCATGTTTATATAATTTGGATTGACTGTTTACCTGTAGGCTGCTAAATCTGGATAACGAGTGATTCTTGTATACGGGTAAATTATATAATCGACATCTCTTTTTTTTCTAATTTTTTTCGTTGTTTTTCTCATGGTTTTAGTCCAGTCTAAGGCGATATTTGCTTTAGATGTATATACGTTAACCGTACGATATTTATGAAGACGTGATTGGATGATTAGCCAGACAACCGGGGGTATTTTATGCGATGATTGGATCCTGCAGTAGTAGGGGAGATCAGTTATTGCGTTTAATAATGTAACAAGCAAAAAGGAGAGTTGGTGGCGGGGGTGGGTGGGTGATCGGTTGTCGGAAAAGCCGGAACCCCGGCGCATAACTTCAGTAAAGACATCAGTTTTACTCTGATAATGCCTCCTTTCTTCCTCTATGGTAGTCTTAAAATATTGCTAGTAATATCAACCAACAACTGGAGTATTTTTCAATCTTTTATACCCACATGTCACCCCACAGTATCATACACTCGCTTTTATAAAAAAATTAAAACTTACCAAAATACTTTCCTGGCGGTATTTAAGCATTAAAAATTTTGAGCACCTGGCGTGAATAAATCAATAACCCGTTTTAAACCCGCCAACTCAAATTCTAATTTCTCATCCATCGACTTCCCACCTACTCATCGGCGAAAGATAAAGATCTGTTAATATACCTGCTTTGAAAACCTCCAAATCCATTTTCAGACTTCATTTTCTCGGCAAGAACACTCCCATTTTCAATTACAACGAACTTTTCACAACTCCTTAATAAACCCGGCAGCATTTTTTCCGTTTATACCTTGCGACAATTAAAAATCTATAAAAAAATAAAAGGGGGATCAAATGAAGAAGCAATTGATAGCGTGGAGCGGATACCTTGGGATGATCATCTTGCTTGCAAGTTGTGCATCTACAGCTCACGTGGAAAAAGATGATAACGCCGACTTCAGGAAATACAAAACGTTTGCCTGGTTGGATAAGGACGGCGAAGGTAAAAAAGACCGGAACAGGAGCAACGACCTGGTTGAACAAAAGATCCAGGATGCCGTTAGCCGGGAATTGGAAAAATCTGCTGGATGGCGTGAGGTGAATGGTAAGGCTGATGTTTTATTAAGTTACGACGTTTTGGTAGAAAAGACGATTAAAGAACAAAACGACCCGGTGTATTCAAGACCGTATACCCGTGTATTCTATAATCCGACAACACGTCGTTATAGTACACTTTATTATCCTTCACAATTCCTGGGATATGACAGGGATCAGCGTTCAGTTCGCGAAGGCACCGTTACTATCACGATGATCGACGCGAAAACCGACAAGGCTGTGTGGCAGGGTTGGACAACAGATGAGGTGAATAACCGCAACCTGTCTAATCGCGAAATTCAAAATGCCGTAAGATCGATCTTCAGGAAATTCGATGTGGCGAAAAATTAATTCTCAATAAAGGACGGTTCCGGATAGAGGCTTTCCCCATGGAAGGCCTCTTTTATTTCAGGTACTTTTTTGTCGAAGTGTAAATAATTCCAAGTACAAATGAAAGCCTGGGTTAGCTCGCAGCTCGAAGCTCGCAGCCATTCATTCGCGTTACTTCCATGGACACGGAATCACTGCCGAAGGCTTATTCCTGCCTCTTAAAATAATCGATAATTCCCACGTGTTTGGTTTATCGGCAGCCTGGTTTAGTTTAGAAGTGGTAAGATCATACGAAATGCCTACTTGAAAATCATTATATGCAAAACTGAAATAAGGAATAACTGCATTAGCTGACCAGTACCAGACACCACCCATTACGAGAACATCGCTGGCAGAAGGTAGATAGTATCCCAATCCTCCACCTATTGAAAAATAACTTGCCTTTGATTGTTCCTGGTAAATGCCATTTACGTTTAATACAACGCGATCGTTTAAAAATCTTTCAAAATTGCTGTGTACTACCTTTCTTATAGCCAATACCTGGTTTTCATCCTCAAGAAATGTTTGTTTAGGTTTATTAAGGTGAAAGCCAGATACGCCCACATCGAAATTCCCTTTCTCACTGGTAATGCTATAGGTGATTCCTGCGCTCAAAGAAAAATAAGGTTTCATATTGGATAAGCTTGACTCGCCGGTAGGTAGGTTGGTATTGAATCCATAGCCTGTAAATTGTTCTTCAAAGTCAACACGACTGAAATCTATCCGTCGTTCGCCGTATATCGCACCAAAACCGGCAGCGAGTTTGTTTTTGATATCTCCTTCTGTCAGCTTTATTATATACGACAGGTTCATAGAAGCGTAAGTGCTTTTAGCTATACCTGCCATTGCGCGGTCAACCATAAGCATACCGCCAACCCCAAAAACATTGCCTTCTTCTACGAAAGAGTTGGGCGCTTTTTTCTGGAAGATTTTCCTGTCATAGGAAATAGTCCCCGTCACGTAGGGACTGGCCGGTCCTAGCCACTGGTTCCTGAAATTGGCAATGGCACGCCAGTCTGCATTGATATTGCCTGTTAGTGCCGGGTTGATATTCAACGGCGAGGCAAAAAATTGCGAAAAACTGGGGTCCTGGGCGCGGGTGCATATAGCTACGCCAGCGAAGCAAACCAATGTCAACATTTTTTTCAACTTTTTCATAATACACAATTGTTATCTTAACAATACAGAGTTACCTGCTTTCTTGTAATATTTACCATCTTCACCAATGGCCTCTACAGTCCACGTATAAACATCCTGAACCTGCGGAACACCCTTGAATATTCCATCCCAACCATGACCGATCCTATTTGTTTCGAATACTAATTGTCCCCAACGGTTGAATATTCTAAAGTATTTAAGTTCAGCAATGTTCACGGTCAGCGGGAAAAGCCTGTCGTTATGTCCATCGTTGTTTGGTGACCATGCTTTTGGTACAAACAGGTCTGAACGAATAATCGGTGCTTGTGATGGTTGTAACCTTACGAGTACAGTATCCACAATGATACAACCACTGTCTGTAGTCATACGGATTTTATATTCTGTTTCTCTGTCGTAATTGAATATTGGCTCCCTGATTGAAGTTGAGTTCAATCCAACAGGTGGTGTCCAGGTATAGGTAAGGCCAATCGGGCGTGCCGACAACTGTGTCGGTGTGTTGGCCGATGTAATTACAGTCGGATACCTGATACCTTCAGGTACTTTCGTGATCACCACGCGCACGGCTACTGGTTGGGTAGACGAGCAGTTATTTACAGCGGATGCCTTGATATAATAAGTGCCGCTTAAAGCTATCGCATGTGGATTGGCTAAAGGCACTGTAGCGCTTGCATCCGTCCAGTATGTAAAGATTAGGCCTGGGCTGCTACCCGCAGTTACGGATGGAGCAGTTATATCCACAGTAGCCGGTTCGCACACCGGATCAGGATTGGTGATAACCAGGACTGGCGACGTCAGTACATTCAGTATAAGTGTGGCAATTGTATCGCAACCACCCGGACTTCCATTTAATGTTGTCGAATAAGTTCCCGGCGCATTATAGAGTGATCCATTCCATGAATACGGGAGTTCATTAGAACATACCGTTACCGTCTCGGTAGTAGTAAGTAATGGGCTTACCACCAGGATTAATGTTGCTACTGTATCGCAGCTCGACGTGCCTGGAATTGTATCTATATAAGTACCTCCCGACACGTATATATTTCCATACCATGTAAATGGTAATTGATTAGCACAGATCGTAACGTTGATGGAAGTTGTAAGCAACGGATTTACATTCAATACCAGGGTGGCAACGGTATCACATCCGTTGGTTGTGCTGGCTAACGTGTCGACATAGGTACCGGCTGTTGTGTACGTGTTGCCGTTCCAACTGTATGGCAATTGGCTTGCACAGATCGTAGCGGTTTGTAACGTCGTCAACAGAGGGCTAATTGTCAGATTAAGTGTGGCCACTGTATCGCATCCACCTGTTGTACTTGGTAATGTATCAATATAAGTGCCCGGCGTTGTATATGTGTTGCCATTCCATATATAAGGTAATTGGTTGGCACAGGCAGTCACGTTGGTTGTTGTGGTCATCATTGGGTTGATCGCAAGAATCAGGGTAGCCAATGTATCGCATCCACCTGTTGTGCTAAGTAATGTATCCACATAAGTACCTGGCGTTGTATAAGCGGTACCATTCCATATATATGGTAGCTGACTCGCACATGTTGTTACATTTTCCGTGGTGGTCAACTGCGGATTGATTGAAAGGATAAGTGTCGCAACCGTATCGCATCCGCTTGTTGTGCTGGATAGAGTATCTATATAAGTGCCTGGAGTAGAGTATGACTTACCGTTCCAGATAAATGGCAGTTGAGCGGAGCAAACTGTGACATTTTCCGATGTGGTAAGTTGTGGATTGATTGTAAGAATAAGTGTTGCTATGGTTTCACAGCTTCCTGTTGTACTTACAAGCGTATCCTTATATGTGCCGGGTAACGTATACGCATTGCCGTTCCATATATATGGTAACTGGTTAGGACAAACAACTGTATCAACTGTTGTAGTCAGTAATGGAGCTATAGATAAATTCAATGTCGCAATTGTATCACATCCACCAGTGGTGCTCGCAAGCGTATCGATAAAGGTGCCAGGGGTAGTATAAGGAATACCATTCCATGTAAATGGAAGCTGCCCGGTACATATCGTGGTATCGAGTCTTGTGGTCAGGAATGGATTTATTGAAAGGTTGAGGGTTGCAATTGTATCGCAACCACCTGTGGTGTTCACAAGGGTATCAACATATGTTCCCGCTACATTGTACGAATTACCATTCCAGACAAATGGAAGTTGACTGGTGCAGATGGTCGTATCAAGTGCCGTTAACAGTTGTGTATTAACAGTCAGGTTCAGTGTGGCGATCGTATCGCAACCACCACTAGTGCTTCCAAGCGTATCAATGTAGGTTCCAGACACAGTATAAGTATTACCATTCCATATAAATGGAAGTTGACTAGTACAGATTGAAGTATCAAGGGTTGTCAGTAACTGCGGCAAACTATTTACGGTGATAGTTCTGATTGTATCGCAACCTCCGGTTGTGGAAACAATAGTGTCGGTTATAGAGCCTGCGGCAGTAAAGACATGACCAAAGATGGTGACGGGCAACTGGCCTTCGCAAACTGTAGTATCGATTCTTGTTGTCAGCCTTGGAACAGTCGCAACATTAATAGTCCGGATAGTATCGCAACCACCGGTTGTAGAAACAATCGTGTCAGTTACGGAGCCTGCTGCAGTAAAGACATGACCAAAGATTGTAAATGGCAACTGGCTTTCGCAAACTGTTGTATCGATCCTTGTAGTCAGCCTTG
>CBFGYO010000075.1:0-18822 GCA_965652975.1 uncultured Chitinophagaceae bacterium
TACCTTTACGCCAATTAAAAAAATCTTCATGCTGAAATCAATGACCGGTTTTGGAAGAGCTGAAAAAGCTGTAGGTTCCAAAACCTTCCTGGTCGACATCAAATCACTGAATGGAAAACAGTTTGAATTATCCCTGAAGTTGCCCGCAATCCTAAAACCTTTTGAATTCGATATCCGCCGGCTTTTGTCCGAAAAACTGGGACGTGGAAGCGTAGATTGTATAATCAGCCTTAAGGATACCGGCGATGCCAAACCCGTAACCATCAATACTGACCTGGCCAAAGCATATTATAAACCGCTGGCCGAACTTTCAGCCACTCTCCAGTTAGATCCATCTCATATCCTCAGCACCCTTGTAAAATTGCCGGAAGTGATTACTCCCAGCAGCGAGGCCCTCGGCGATAAAGACTGGACAGATTTTGAAAAAGTATTGACTGCAGCTATCGACGACCTCAATAGTCACCGCCTTGATGAAGGCAGGGCGCTGCAGGAAGAACTAATCCAGCGGATCAATAATATAGTAAAACAGCAGGACGAGGTGATTAGGCTGGAGCCACTACGAAAAATTAAAATCCGCGAAGGAATCACCAAACTGCTGGAGGAAAACGTGGGTAAGGAAAACTACGATGGCAACCGGCTGGAGCAGGAACTGATATATTATATTGAAAAAATTGACATCACCGAAGAACAGGTACGACTAAAAAATCACTGCGATTACTTTATGACCCTCCTCGGGGAACCAGAAGAGTCAAAAGGTAAGAAGCTGTCGTTTATTTTACAGGAAATCGGGCGCGAGATCAATACTACCGGTTCAAAGGCTTACGACTCCACCATTCAAAAATGCGTGGTGATGATGAAGGATGAACTGGAGAAGGCCAAGGAGCAAGTTTTAAATGTGCTGTAAGGTGGAAACCCGCGTGGATTCGTAACTCTCTGTATTAGCTTTTTTACCACATAGGAGCATAGAAGCATAGCTAAACATCGGGAGATTTATATTCGAAAAATTGAAATTCTATGTGTGTCTATGCTTCTATGCTCCTATGTGGTAAAAAAAGCGAATAAGCCACTCCCCACCTCCCCTAACTTTTATCTTTTAATTTTTATCTTTTATCTATATTTAATCCAGCTCGTTAATTTTGCAAAAAGCATTTTATTGAAACACTCTGCCTACAAACTTTTTTTCCTTTTCGGCTTGCTGCTGACTATTACGTCCTGCACTACTATTGATCTTTATGAAAAAACGGCGCCCATACCAGGTCATAAGTGGAGCAGCAGTTTCAAACCCAGTTTTACCTTTGCCATTACTGATACCACGGCGAATTACCAGGTATGGTTTGTTTTTCGCCATACAGAAAAATATAATTTCAACAATATTTATATCAACCTGCACGCGCGGGTACCCGGCCAGGATAGCAGTTTGCAGATACGGCAGGATGTGCGACTGGCTACGGACGATAAGGGCTGGCTGGCTACAGGTATGGATGATATTTATGAGCACCGCGAACCTCTTGGCCCACCTCAGACTTTCAAAGCGGGCGAATATACTTTTACTCTTGAGCAGATCATGCGGGAAGATCCGCTAAACCATGTACTCGATGCCGGGATACGCATCGAAAAGCAATAACGGTTTTTTATGCCGGACATAAGCAGGAAAAGATTGCGCAGGGCAACCACTATCTACTGGATGCTGCTGCTATATATAATTGCCGCCCTCATTTGGTGGTTTATTTCGCTGGAGCGGCAAAACCAGGAGATGGCCCAGTTAAAATACGACATGCTCAAAAAAGTTGAGTCAACATTAAGCCCCACTGATTTGCAACTTCAGAAAGATACAATTGAATCCGTAACAAATAGAGCTACCACCAAATACCTCGCAGAGGGCGTCACATTTTTAATCCTGATTCTTATCGGTGCAGCATTTGTATATCGCTCGGTACGCCGCCAGTTTATTATGCAACAACAGCAACAGCATTTTATGATGGCAGTAACCCACGAATTAAAAACTCCCCTGTCGGTTGCCAGGCTCAACCTGGAAACTATGCAGAAATATACCCTTGATGCCGAACGCCAGAAAAAACTTATCAGGATGACGCTCGAAGAAACCTCACGCCTGAATTTTCTCACGAATAATATCCTGATATCATCGCAGATGGAAGGCGGCGGTTACCAGAATACCAAGGAAGAACTGGACCTGTCGGACTTGCTTAAAGATTGTATTAATGATTTCAAAGGACGTTTTCCGGATCGACAGTTTAGCGAAATAATTGAGGAAGACGTGGACATTAAAGGCGATCCCCTGTTGCTTCAAATGCTTATAAATAACCTGCTCGAAAATGCCATTAAATACTCTCCCAAAGAAAAGCCTATAACTGCTACTCTTCACCAGAACAACGCGGTCATCCGGTTACAAATAGCCGATGAAGGCCCGGGGATAGCCGAAGATGAAAAGAAGAAAGTATTTACAAAGTTTTACCGCATAGGCAATGAAACTACTCGAAAAACACAGGGCACAGGTTTGGGACTTTATCTTTGCAGCATCATAGCAAAGGATCATAATGCCGACATTTTGGTGACAAACAATACTCCATCCGGCAGTAATTTTGTCGTCACTTTTCATACTGAATCATGAGCGAAGAAAAAAAGACATCCATACTGCTGGTTGAAGACGAAGAGAACCTCCACGAGGCTTTACGTCTCAACCTTGAGCTCGAAGGTTATGATGTAACTTCTGCTTTTGACGGTGCAGCCGCATTAAAAGCCCTGCAGGCTGAATACTTCGACCTCATTATCCTGGATGTGATGCTGCCGGAAATGGACGGCATCAATGTTACAGAGACTGTTCGCCTAAGTAACAATGAAATCCCAATCCTGATACTGAGCGCAAGGAATAGTAGCGCTGACCGTGTACTGGGTTTGAAAAAAGGCGCTGATGATTATCTCACCAAACCCTTTAACCTCGAAGAACTGCTGCTTCGCGTACACAAACTGATAAACAAGAATAAAAAGCTCCAGGATAAATCGTCTATCGGGAATACGTATTCTTTTGGCAATAATATCATCGACTTCAAGGCCCAGGAAGCAAATACAAAAAATGGTCAAAAGATACAGTTGAGCAAAAAGGAAACCATGCTGCTCAAATTATTAATAGAAAATAAAAACGAGGTGGTTCCCCGCGAAAAAATATTGCAGGCCGTATGGGGCTATAATGTTTACCCCACTACACGAACTATCGACAACTTCATTCTCAACTTCCGCAAATATTTCGAAGACGACAGTCGTAACCCGCGTTATTTCCATTCCGTAAGGGGAGTAGGTTATAAATATGCGGAATGATCAGGCTTTGAGTTTTTCAAGCAAATCTTTTAACTCCAGTAAATACCTTTCGCGGTCTAATTCCAGCGTTGCATTCGTAAACATGCCGGCCTCACAATAAGCAAGCAAATCATATAAGCGGGTGATATCAGCTTCATCATTCCCTGCCACTCGCAACTTAGCCGTGAGCGCCTGTTTATTCATATCAGTACCCTGCAGTAAAAATCGTTCGCCAAGCCATGCGTATACCGATTGGTAAAGGTTACCGTAAAATTCCCTGTCGGCTGCGGGTATCAACATATAGGCCGGGCGAAGCAGTTCGTCAGCAGTAGCAATCTTTTTTGTTTCCGGTATAGTGCTCACAACTGGTTCGGGTTTTTTATTTTGAGATAACCAGTAGCCCAGGATGCCTACCACCAGCAATACGAGTATCCCTGCAGCTAGCAGGCTGGTACGCCGGTTCACAGCTTCCAAAGATTGCGTTGGTTTCCTGGTAACTGTTGTTACAGGTATTTCCTTTTCTTTGTTATTGACAGTTACCCGCACCTCATCGGAATGTGTTTTCCTAAACTTATTACTATCAGGATCAAAAAAGGAGAGCGTTATTGCAGGTAACGTGTATTCGGAAGCGCGGGATGCAACGAATGGATACCGGAATGTGCGGGAACCTTTCAAAGGCACCTGCAGTTTGTCCAGTACATCAACAACTGTAGGTTCAAATCCCTCAATTCCTTCCGGCCATTGAATAACGGGTGCTACTAGCTGGTTGAAATTTCCCTGTCCTTTTACATGAACCAGCAGATAACCGTCCTCATTTTTGGAAAGCTGATCATTTTCCAGCGCCGCAGAAATGCTGAACCTGCCGGTGGCGCCATTAAATTCTTCCGGGCGATTTTTTGCGGGCAATGGTTTCACTTTGATGCTGACGGGTGAGGTGCTGATCATAGTTTCAAATACTTCAACACCCGCCTCAGGTTCTTTTTCTTCTTCCTCAAAAACACCCTCAATAATTTCCTGTTCCGCTTTTTTATGTACGATGCTCCTGGAAAATTCTACCTTGTTTTTAACTTCCATCGCATCTACAGTAT
This sequence comes from uncultured Chitinophagaceae bacterium, assembly GCA_965652975.1. Lineage (GTDB taxonomy): Bacteria > Bacteroidota > Bacteroidia > Chitinophagales > Chitinophagaceae > CADEDV01. The sequence continues at coordinate 4,401 of CBFGYO010000075.1, forward strand.
ACACACCCGCCTGTAAAGGATACAACTGCACTTTTCGTATTGTATGTACATCGAACAATTGCCCGTTGATATTTTCTATGGCCACCATCTTGTCGTCGAGATTAATCATGTCATGCACGGCAAATCCATAAAATCCTGGATTTTTTACAATATCCGATCGCGACTGCAGGCGGGAGTATAATTTGAATGTGGCCACAACAGGTTCGCCCGCAAAACAATTTCTTTTATCCAGCATCACTTTCAGAAAAAGGTTTTTCCTGATCTTTTCATAAGGATCTTCGCCCGGTTTTAAATAAGCATATGTTTCCACCTGGAAGTCTGAAGCGCTAGCCTGTCTTTTGGCAGCATCTACACTTATCACGTTTATCACCAGGTCATTGCTTCGCACCGTTTTGCCGTTGATAAGCGCCGCGGCACCTTTTAAATGATATCGACCCGGTTCATCAGCCTGCAACGTATAGATCATGTTTTTTAAACTCGCAGGAAAAGCTGAATTGGAAGTCTGCCCATAATATATCTCCGGACCATTTACAATCCTGAACCCTGCGAATGATGGTGCCGTGAAATTTTGAATGGTTTCTGCATTTTCAATAACATATTGTACCCTGAACGACTCACCTGCCACTGCGGGTCCCTGCGGTACCAATGCCCTGAAACTCACCTGTGCAACCAGTATTGCCGGCAGGAAAAATAATGTACATATTGAAAAAAACCGTTTCATGAAGTGTGCTAAAGTAAAACACCCTTTGTGAAGGGTTTGTTGAAAATATATCAATGGCAGAATTAGAGGTTTTGAGGGCCACAGGCTACAAGCTACAGGCTGCATGCAGGAAACGCAGAGCTTGTAGCCTGTGGCTTGCAGCCTGTCGCAATAAGTTTACAAATCACCTAATTGAGGCCGTATAATGATGTCTTCCACACAGGCCTGTAGCGAGAGTTGGGATGAAGCATACACCATTTTCGCAATATCCGAAGCCTCCATGATGCGCTGCGAAGAGTTATCGAATCCTTCCCAGGAGCTGGTCATTACAGCACCCGGATGTACCGCCGTGACTTTTATACCATATTCTTTCATCTCTTCACGCAGGTTCTTGGTAAATCCATAGAGTGCAAATTTGCTAATACTATACGCACCACCATTATCGTAAGCAGCCAGGGATGCAATAGAACACATGTTAAAAATATGGCGGGGGATGTTGTCGACTCTTGTACTTTCTATCATCTTTGGCACCAGTCGTCTTGTAACGTGATATGCGCTGTAGAGGTTAATTGCTATCTGGTTTTCCAACACTCCATCGGGTTCAATAAAAGTAGAGCCTGGTTCGAACAAGCCTGCATTATTCACCAATATATCCGGAACAGCCTGTGTAAGGCACCAGCTTCCAAATTGCTGCGCCCTTTCTTTTTGGCTCAGGTCAAATGGTTTTGCGCGCACGTTCACAGATGGATATGCTCTAGATAATTCTTCCACCGCTTTGTATAATGCCACATCACTGCGGGAAGTAAGGTATAAATCATGGCCATGCTCCGCAAAAATGGATGCAATTGCCTTACCTATCCCACGGGAAGCTCCTGTAACAACAACATTCATGGAAGGATAATTTATACCAGCAACAGCGGGTAATGAATATTTCGAGTTTCTTTGCAAATCTACAAACTGCAATGAAGTATAAGCACCTGTTTTTTGACCTGGATCATACCCTTTGGGATTTCGAAGCCAATGCCCGCTACACCCTTTCGGGGCTGTACCAGGATTTGCAGCTTGCCGATCGTGGGGTACACGATTTTGAATTGTTTTATAAAAATTACCTTGCTCATAACGATAAACTTTGGGAGCGCTATCGCAAAGGCTTTATCAAACAGGAAGAGCTACGTGTAAAAAGAATGTGGCTTGCCCTGCTCGATTTTAAAATCGCCGATGATAAGCTGGCTGCTGAAATGAATACTCGCTTCATGGATCTGTTGCCTACGCGCACATTATTATTTCCGTATGCCATAGAGATACTGCAATACCTGCTGGACAAAAATTATGAGTTGCACCTTATCACCAATGGGTTTGAAAAAACACAGCATAGCAAACTGCGATATTCAGGTCTCGATGTATACTTTAAAAAAGTAATTACATCCGAGGGTTCAAACAGCCTGAAGCCTAACAAGGAAATTTTTGATTTTGCTTTTTCAAAAACCGGCGCTACCCCTGCCGAGAGCATTATGATCGGCGATACAATTGATGTAGATATTCTCGGGGCTTACAATGCCGGCATTGACCAGGTGCATGTGAATCACCTTACCAAAGAACCCGTGCCTATAATCGGCACTACAATGCCTACCTATACGGTGTATTCACTGCAGGAACTGGAAAACATATTTTAATTGAAACACGAGCTTACCATGTGGCAATAACTGTAACGCCACCCTGGGGTTTGTCACCAATCTTTGCCAGCACCTTCGCGTTTAAAGGTAGAAGTATGTCCACGCGGGATCCAAAGCGGATAAAACCCATTTCGGCACACTGTTCTACTTTCTGACCGGGTTGCAGGTAGTTGATTATTCTTTTGGCCAGCGCACCTGCAATCTGCTTTACCAGCAATTCCTTTCCACCGCTTCGATATACTACGCTATGCCGTTCGTTTTCCGTAGAAGATTTAGGATGCCATGCTACCAGGTATTTACCGCGATGATACTTGCTGTATACCACTTCACCGCTTACCGGGTTGCGATTGACGTGTACATTGGCGGGACTCATGAATATCGACACCTGTATGCGACGATCGGTAAAATATTCATCTGCATCTATTTCTTCGATGGCAACAACTTTTCCATCTGCAGGAGCGATGATGGCGTCTTCGCGTAAGGTGGATACCCGTTTGGGAATACGAAAGAATGAAATAATAAAAAGTAGTAGGCCCAGCGTAGCGATAAATATGATCCAGCTAATAACCGGTGCTTCAAAACTGATAAAGTAAAACGACAGGATATTAATAACACCAAATATGATGGTGCTCCATGCAATGATCTTATAGCCTTCCTTATGAATGGTCATTCTTATAATTGAAGGTCAAAATTAGGGAAATGGTCTTTAATGAATACGTTTTAAGAGGAGAAGTTAAGCAAGATAAAAGATAAAAACTAAAAGATAAAAGTGGTTTCAGTTAGGAATCTTCGACCTACAAACCGCTGGTTTCTTTGGTCCTGACCTTCGTGGGTTTTTATGAGATGACTTCAATAAAAGCTATGTAGAGAAATACAAAAAAAGTGGCCACGAGTAAGGAATCAAAGCGGTCGAGAAAACCGCCATGTCCTGGCATAAATGTGCCGCTGTCCTTTACAGCAGCCATGCGCTTGAGCTTGGACTCGAGCAGATCACCAAAGGTACCTGCGACCGCAGCAATCGCAGCTATTGCAAACCAGTGTACGTTTGAAAAGCTATCGTAAAATTGCGGGTGTACAAGTGAACTTGTAAATGTTGAGAATATAAGCCCTGTAACCAGCACGCTCAAAAGCATACCGCCAATTGTTCCTTCCCAGGTTTTTTTGGGCGAGATTTTTGACAAAGGGGTTTTTCCAATTAATGAACCCACTATATATGCCATGGTATCATTGATCCAGATCGCTACAATTATAAGTAGTGGTATTGTAAATGGTTGGTTGAACACATAAACATAATTCCATACTGTTTTATGTCGGCCGTCCAAGTACCACATTTCAATCCCAGTTCCAATTTCATAGTTGTACAAACTAACCAACATTCCCCAGCTAAAAGAAATATACAATAGTCCCAAAGCAGCAAATCCAAAAGCTTTTAATCTTATCCTGTTTTTTCCGAAAATACCAATTATCAATAATGCAAATCCAGCCGCAGATACTGGTAGAGACAGGTTGTCGCGGATACTATAATTGTTAATTTGATAGATCGAGTTACATGACCAAAGTATTATTCCATACCCTATCAGCATGAAACCGAGTTTGCAATAAGGATGATATCTGACTGAATAAATCTTTTCCCCCAGGTTCAGGTATTCCCACCAGCAACCGAAATGGATGATGGAGAAAAGAATTAAAAAACTCCAGTGGTTCAACAGCAGCCCCGTAATCATTACTACTGCAAACACGATAGCGGTCAATGTTCTCGTTTTGAATATTTGCCAGTTGAAAGCCATTTACCGTAATGAATTTACAGGTGTACTGATTTTCCGGAAGTGCATTATCAATGCAACGAGTGCAGGCACAAGTAAGATGCCCCACCAGCTCGTGTTGTCCTGCCGCATGGTTTCTTCCATGGATCGGCCCTGCTTAACAGAAAAATACAAAAGCGTTAGCGCGAGTCCATTGTTGATGAAATGCGCGAGTATGCTCAGCCATAATTTCCCTGAATAATGAAATATCGCCCCCAATACTGCACCCAGGAAAATTCTCGGTAGAAATCCATAAAAGGATGCATGCACTGCACTAAATATCACACTTACGACGATGATAGACAACCATGGCATGCCTGTGGACCTGGTGAGGAAATTTTGCAAACCGCCCCGGAACAATGCTTCCTCGCATAGCGCCGGCAGGAATCCCATCACGATCAGTGCGATAAAATAATCCTTGCCATCTTTGAGATTGAGAATGGCCTGTGCCTGCCGGTTATAATCGGCTTCCCATTGATCGGCTGTTATTTTCCAGTCGGTTGGAAGAGGGATTTGCCTGTTGAGATAGGCAAGCGCGAAAACGGAAATTGCCATTGCAGTCAGGATAATGAGTATGGAGACGCCTGTCTGGTTTATTTTAGCACCGGACGACAATCCCATTAATTGAAACGGCCGGCGGCTAAGCATGGAAGCTGTGATGATCGTAGGTATTAGAAATCCCAACAGGGCTGCAACGGCCTGCATCACCTTCATAGCGTCACTATCAGAGAGTTGCACCGCTTTATTGATTACAACATCAAATTTTTTTCCGGTCATTGCCTCCCATATCAATTGATTTATCTGGTTTGCTGCTATCATACCTGCAATAGCAAAAGCAATGAGCATAAAAAAGCCAGCCGTATAAGAAATGCCCTTGGAATGGTTGTCGTACATATCGTTTACCGATTAAACTGTAAATTTGCAGGCTCAAAAGTAATCAATGGGGGTTTAAGATAAACAGTTGATTAAGTTGATTTAAAACGATGGTTAAAATAGGTAACATACAACTGCCGGACTTTCCGCTACTGCTCGCACCAATGGAAGATGTGAGTGATCCACCATTCCGTTCCGTATGCAAGGACAATGGTGCGGACCTGATGTACACCGAGTTCATTTCTTCAGAAGGATTGATCCGTGATGCCATCAAAAGCCGTAAGAAGCTTGACATTTTCGACTACGAGCGCCCAGTCGGCATCCAGATATTTGGAGGCGATGAAGAAAGCCTGGCTCTTGCAGCGAAAATCGTGGAAGTAACCAATCCTGATCTACTGGATATCAATTTCGGGTGCCCTGTGAAGAAAGTTGCATTAAAAGGAGCTGGCGCAGGTGTATTAAAAGATGTGGACCTGATGGTGCGACTTACCTCAGCAGTGGTAAAAGCAACCTCGCTGCCTGTAACCGTAAAAACAAGATTGGGTTGGGACGACGCAACCAAAAACATAGAAGAAGTAGCAGAGCGGCTGCAGGATGTAGGAATCAGGGCTCTTGCAATTCACGGACGTACGCGTTCGCAGATGTACAAAGGTGAAGCCGACTGGACACTTATTGGAAAAGTAAAGAATAACCCACGCATACAAATTCCCATATTTGGGAATGGCGATATCGATTCGCCGGAAAAAGCGCTGGAGTATAAAAATCGCTACGGCGTTGATGGTATCATGATTGGTCGGGCAGCCATTGGATATCCATGGATATTTAACGAGATCAAACATTTTTTTAAAACAGGTGAACATCTTCCTTCACCAACCGTGGCTGACCGCATTGCCATCTGTCGTAAACACCTTCGTAAATCGGTGGAATGGAAAAACCCCGTGGTTGGAATAAATGAAATGCGCAGGCACTATGCTAATTATTTGAAAGGCCTGCCGAATATTAAAGATTATCGCAACCGCCTTGTTACTCTAAAGACGGAAGAAGAGATCAATGAAGTGCTGAATGAGATTGCGATAGCTTATGCCGGTTTCGAGATGCAGAAAACACCAATCGAATTGGTAAATTACCACGAGAAGTGCCCCGTTGACTAAAGGCGTATCATGAATTGGATAATACTTGTAATTGCCGGATTTTTTGAAGTAGGTTTTGCTGCCTGCCTGGGCAAAGCCCGCGAAGCTGGCTCCAACACTCTCGTATGGATGACTGGGTTTTTCGTTTGCCTCAGCATCAGCATGTTTCTATTATACAAAGCCACACAAACTCTTCCTATCGGAACAGCTTATGCTGTATGGACTGGTATCGGGGCCGTTGGAACAGTGCTTGTGGGTATATTCTTTTTTAAAGAACCTGCAGATTTTTGGAGGCTGTTTTTTATTACAACACTTATTGCCTCTATCATCGGACTGAAAGTCGTTACTCACTAAACTGTGTTGGTCTTTGTGCCTATGATTCTACGTGGTAAATCTATGTCTTCATCCATCGGGCATTTTTGAGAAAGGAAACCATACTTTTAACACATAGCATCATAGACACAAAGATCATCATAGCTTTTTTTCAATAGCTTCCTTGACCTCCTTACCTGATGGTGAAACAGAGGCTTCAAAATAATCCGTGAGCACACCTTCTTCATTTATAATAAACTTTGTAAAATTCCACGTGGGAGGTTTATCATTCCATCCATTACGACTGGGATCGGTGAGCCATTTAAATACTTCGTTTTGTGAAGGTGATTTTACCACAACGCTTTTTTTCATCAACGGAAAAGTGACCCCAAAATTCAGTTTGCAAAAAGCTGCGATATCTTCATCTGAACCTTTTTCCTGCTCTTTAAAATCATTGGCAGGAAAGCCGAGTACAACAAGTTTGCCCACATGCTGCTCATACAATTTTTGCAGATCGTCATACTGATCTGTGTATCCACATTCGCTGGCTGTATTTACAATCAGTACCTTTTTTCCTTTGAGGGAAGAAAAATCGAACTGATCGCCTTTGTTGGTTTCTGCTTTCAACGAATGGAATGGTACTGGAGGTTTAACACTCATGTTTGATGCTTTAGTAGTATTCTTTCCTGTAAGATTGGTCCACCACATCCACAGTGGATATACGGCCTTTAGCACTTTTTGCCGGTAATTCATGTTCCTCGTATTTAAATTGACAATTTCTACATAGCCTACAAAGACGATGATGAGCATGAATAGCAGGATCATCACTTTCTTTAATTTACTATATGGCGCTTTCTTTGACATAAAACTTGAACGTGCTTTTGCATATCCATTGTGATTTACAAAGGTATAACAAGCTATGATGATCTATATGGCTATGATTGTATGTGGTAAAAGTATGGTTTCAGCTTGCGAACTCCCCAAGAAGGGAAGCCATAGCGTTACCACATAGAATCATAGACACATAGATCAACCTAGTTATGCTTCGGTTATATTTTTTAATTAATAAATTTCTTAAACAATCCCAATTTTCCCTTGAAAGGCGGGTATTTAATATCCGGATCAAACCAGGTGGGAGTTTTCATGATCGCTTTGCGATGACTGAACACTTCGAATGAATAACGACCGTGATAATCACCCATGCCACTCGTACCACGACCGCCAAAAGGCAAATGGTGGTTTGTTAAATGCCAGCTTGAATTATTAATACATACACCTCCTGCCGGTACACTAGTTATCCATTCAGCAGCATTTTTCCTGCTGGAAGTATAAATATAAAAAGCAAGTGGATTAGGATTTTTTGCAATGATCGTTTTAGCTTCTTCATTTGTGGCAAAGGTCACTATGGGCAGTATCGGGCCAAATATTTCATCTTTCATAACAGGCGAATCCCTCGACACGTCGGTTAATATGGTGGGTTCGATAAACAAATTCGATATGTCAGTACGCCCCCCATAAATTATTTTCCCATTTTGAAGATAATTGCTGATCCGCTTGAATTGCCCCTCGTTGATTATTTTTCCGTAGTTATAGCTTTCTTCCGGCTTGTCTCCAAAAAATTGCGTGATGCTGCTTTTCAATGCCTCTTCCAGCTCTTTCTTTTTCGATTCATGCACCAGTACATAGTCCGGAGCTACACACATTTGGCCAGCGTTCGAAAATTTCGCAATAGCAATCCTTCTCGCTGCCACCTTTATATTGGCGTCGTCGGCAACCACGCAGGGACTTTTGCCTCCCAATTCGAGCGTAACCGGCACAAGTTTGTCAGCGGCCTGCTTATAAATGATCCGGCCAACGGCTGTACTGCCTGTATAAAAGATGTGGTCGAAGCGAAATTCGTTAAGCATGGCACTTACTACGGTTTCCCCATCGCCTTCAACATATTGGATGTATTCCGTGTCAAAACCCGAAATTATTTTCTGCATTACATCGGCTGTAGCAGCCGCATGTTCACTAGGTTTCAATACCACGCAGTTTCCTGCTGCCAGCGCCCCGATAAGTGGAGTAAAAAGCAGGTACATTGGATAATTCCATGGAGCGATTATCAGCACTACCCCCATTGGTTCGCGTAATATCCTGCTTTGGGATGGAAGGTTGACGAGCGTGGTAGGAACGGACTCAGGCTCCATCCACTGGCGCAAATTTTTTATGGCAACATTTAATTCGGCAATTACCAATCCTATTTCGGTTACCCATGTTTCTTCCGGGCTTTTTTTGAGATCGGTATGCAAAGCCTTGTATAGTTCCTTTTCATGTGCAAGTATCCGTTTCTTTAGGTTCCTTAGCTGCTCAACCCTGAATTTATACGGACGGGTGACGCCGGAGTTATAATACCGTCGCATATTTTCCAGGCCACTGATATTGGGCATTACTTTAATTTTATACCAAGTTAGTCAAAAACCACGTGTGCCATGACGGATGAATACTTTATGATGCAGGCGATCAAAGAAGCTAAAAGGGCTTATGACGATGAAGAAATTCCTGTAGGTGCTATCGTAATCATGAATGAAAAAATTATCGCACGTGGCTATAATATGACGGAGCGCTTGAAAGACCCAACGGCACATGCCGAAATGATTGCACTAACGTCGGCTTTTAACTTACTTGGTAGTAAATATTTACCTGAAGCCACCTTATATGTTACCATTGAGCCCTGCCTCATGTGCGCAGGGGCGCTTTATTGGAGCAAGATCGGAAAGGTAGTGTATGGAGCAGAGGACGAAAAGAACGGATACAAAAAAACTACCGGGGGAAACTGGCCCTTTCATACCAAAACTGAATTGATCCGAGGTGTACTACAGGAAGATTGTGCAAGGCTGATGAAAGATTTTTTTAAAAATAAGCGCTGATACTTTGATTAAACCATGTTGATCTTTGTGACTATGGTTCTATGTGGTAAACGCTGTGTGCCCTATGAAGTCTATTCATTCTCGAAGCCATACTTTTACCACATAGAACCATAGTCACAAAGATCAACATAGTTTAATGGAAACTTTTTAATTATGTCAAAGTCTAAAGATGCAAAGAAGATAATCGTCACGCATCCAGCAACGGGAACTGAAAGAAAATTCGATGCAGCCATTTATGAGCCGATCAAAGCTGCGATCATTCAGAGCCTGAAAGGAAGTAAGGGAAAAACATTTTCCGACCTCAGTGATGATGTCGTAAAAATTATAAAGAAAAAAATGCCGGCATTCAATAAATCAATTCCATGGTATACTATATCCATACGCCTTGACCTTGAAACCAGGGGTATTGTTGAAACCTTTGTTGAGAAAGGACAAAAACTTAACCGATTGAAAAAGTCTACTAGCTGAAGGTTTTATTCTTTTCTAAAAATATGAAGACCGACGCGTATCTGCGTCGGTCTTCGTTTCAATAAGTAATCCTGTAATAATGAGAACCAATTAATAATTGGGATTCTGCTGTGCCAACATGCCTGGATTTGCATTGATCTCGGCTTGAGAGATTGGTAACAGGGTTTTATAAAATGTTCTGTCAATTGTTTTCGGACGGGTAGGCACTGATATGGCGATGATTTCATCATTGAATGTTATAGATTTATTCAAACGTATCATATCAAAAAATCTATGCCCTTCGCCAAACAGCTCCTTGCTTCTTTCATCGAGGATCATATCTATGTTTATTGTTGCTGCGGTGGCGGCAGCCAGGCCGGGTGCACGTTTACGAATCGCGTTTAAATAAGTAGCTGCTTTCGTCGCATCCGTAGGCAACGCCGCTTCTGCAGCAATCAGGTAAATTTCAGATAACCTGATCAACTTAAGATTTACTGCCGTAGCGGTTGTTTTACCATCACCAGCCAATAGCGTGTTTCCGCTGTATTTATACAAGGCGCCTTTGCGAGGTACGGCTGTAGTGGAAATCTCATCTTCACCCATTACACCCCATCTTACATCCGTTGCATCTTGCTTTAGCCTGGTCAAAAAATAATCACTAGCCATGTACCAGCCTAAAATCGTACTTCCGCCATGCCCTTTCTTCCTGAGGTAAGCCCCTATGGAACCTGCACCCAGGTCTCCTTCGAGTGGATAAACGCCGATTTCAAGAATAGATTCTGAACCAAACTGTGCTTTCCAGGAGTCTACCCAGGCTGCATTGCTGTATAGCGTATAAACATTGCTCGTGATGATCTCTTCTGCTGTTTTTAAGGCATTGACATAGTCCTTCATATACAGGTAAACCCTGGCCTGCGTAGCGAGGTTGCCGTAATAATTCACAAAACCATTATTTTTCGTTTTCGCTAATAAGGGCGCAGCCGTCGCTAAGTCGGATAATATTTGAGCGTAGTTTTCATTAACCTTATTCCTTAGAGGCTGTTCTGATGATTTTAATGGTGTGGTAATGTTTGGAACGCCATATGCGTTTTTGTCAACATCATAAGGCATTCCATAAAGGCGAACCAAATCAAAATACATGATCGCACGAAGTGTTAATGCCTGTCCTTTATAACTGGTGTATCCGGTGGCTCCTTCTGTTTCCAACTTAGCAATGTTCTGGAGCAGGTTATTCACCTGAAGCAGGGAAAAATATATTTGCGACCAGTAACCAGAATAACTGCCGCTAGTGGGAGAGTGATTAAAGGTGTACAAAGCATCATTGCCTCTTCCCTGTGATGGAATTGTCATATCACCACCCTTTGCATCACCATAGAGTATGAAATTCCTTCCGTAGTAATCAGCGCTGCTCATACTGCGCATGATGCCATTGATCATTATTTGCGCATCCGCAGGCGTTTTTATTGAAGTACTGGCATCTACCTGATTGGTAGGCTCCACATCGAGTGTTTTCTTACATGAAAACAAACCAAGTGCAAGCATGCCGGTTATTAATATTCTCAGTTTATTATTCATTTTATAAAAAGTTTAATGAATTAGAAATTAACATCGAGCCCAAATGTGTAGATTTTTCCGATTGGCGTTTCCCATCCACGAGTTCCATACTGATTTACTTCAGGATCGGCAGTTTTATACTTTGAGAAGGTCAGTAAATTACTTCCGTTAAAGAATACTCTTGCACTGGCCAGGCCAATTTTGCCAATCACGCTCCTGGGTAGATCATAAGACAGGTTGATGTTCTTTAACCGCATAAAGGTTGCACTGGACATCTGGCGCGTACTGTACTGCATTGGATCAGTAAGGTCAGTGCCCCTGAGAAGCGGCAAGCTGCCGCTCGTGTTTTCAGGTGTCCACATATTATCATATACAATTTCCGATCTAATCCTTTCCCAGTAATAACCATCATCAGACATATCCTTGAAAGCTCCGTCATACAAATTGCCTCCAACCTTATAAATAAAGTTTAGGCCAAGCGTAATAGCCTTATATTCCACCGATGTATTAAACCCTCCATATACATCGGGCATTGCATCTCCAATAATCTTATAATTTGCTTTATTAAATGAATAAGTGGCACCTCTTCCGTTGTGTATGAAGTCGCCAGTTTGTGAATTTTTAGGATCATTAACATACCAAACGTTGTTGCCATTCTTTGAATCTACACCACCCCACTCATAGCCATAAAAGCTTAGTGTGGGTGAACCTTCTCTATAAATGAACTGTGCCCGGTTATCACCACCAGTTGGATCATACCATATAATATCTCTGCCGCCATACAATTTCTCCACTTTCGATTGAATGAATGAAGCATTAATCGATGCGCTCCACCGGAGTGCATTTGTACTAATGATATCTCCACCAATCTCAACCTCTATACCGCTATTATTTATTTCACCTATGTTGGCAAGTGCACTGGAAAAACCTGTAGTTGTTGAAATAGGAACATCCTGCAAAAGATTCCTGGAATCGCGGCTGAAATATTCAACACTACCTGTCAATCGTTGTTTGAAGAAACCGAAATCCAAACCAATATTGGTAGTATAATTCGTTTCCCAGGTAAGGTCAGGGTTCGCATTGGTAGAAAGGAATCCACCTGCATTGCCATTATATCGAAGAGTATAATTGGTTAATGATCTCCATCCGTAATTCTGCGAAGGTAAAGTACCATTGATACCATAAGATGCCCGTAATCTTAAATTACTAATATAATCAAGGTTCTTCATGAAATCTTCGCCGCTTATTCTCCACGCTCCTGACACAGACCAGAAATTACCGTAGCGGGTCTCAGGCGCCAGCTTTGAAGAACCATCACGGCGGTAAGATCCTGAGAGGAAATATTTCTGATTGAAATTATACTCCAGGCGTGACAACAGGGAAACGATTGAATTGCCATACTCATACCCGCTCCCCGTAAATGCACCAGCCGGTGACAATGTGGTCAATGCACTGGAGGGAAGATTTGTTCCCGTTGTAGTTTGAAAGTCTGTCGTATTTTTCTCTACTTCGAAACCTCCTAAAAATGCAAAATTGTGTTGTCCGAATTTTTTTGCGTAATTAACTGTATTGGAAGAAACCAGTTTGGTGATATTGGTACTGGTTTCCGTTAAGGATCCATTGTTTGAAACACCGTTGTAGTGAATGGCGCTGTAATACAAATGATCTTTAATCTGTGAATTATCAAAAGAGAATACAGACCTAAAATTTAATTCCGGTAGAATGGTAAGGAGGATCGTCTCATTTACAGAAAATCTCTTCGTGATAGAAGTGTTTTCCCATTGGTCATTATAATAAAGGTTATTCTGCGCGAGGCTTCCAAACCTTGCTGTAAATGGCTGTCCTGTTTTGTAGTCAGTTGGCCAGTAAAAAGGCCATAACAGGTTTCTCACCTGGAAGAAATAGTTTGCACCTGTATTCCTGGAGTCGTTAAAACCAGACTGGCTGTTCCTGGCAATACCTACATTGGTAGTAAACTCCAGGTATTTTCCCACCTTCTGTGAAACGTTGACACGACCTGAAATACGATCGAATTTATTGATCCGGATCCTGTTCTGATCCTTTGTATAATTCAAGGAAGTGTAATAGGTTGTATTTTGATCACCGCCACTTACAGAGAGATCATTGGTCAGGTAAGTACCTGTTCCAAAATAAGCATCATCCCAATCAAAATAGGTACCCTCGCGATTTACAATTCCATCGGTCATACCGGAAATGTTTACATTGTCGGAAAGGCTTGTACCTGCGGTTGAAAATTTATACCCATGTTTGTTGAACTTGGTGTTGAGCTGCCCGAGCGCATAAGTATTGGCCTGGGCAGCAGTTTGGCCGGCAGAAGTTTTATTGTCGTACAATATTCTATACAACATATTTATTTGATCCTGTACACCTCCTACTTCATAGTTGTCGGTGGCCCATCCGGGTGTGATACCGATGGATGAGGACAAATGCACCACAGGTTTCCCTTTTTTACCACGTTTGGTAGTGATCACCACAACTCCATTAGCCGCTCTTGAACCATAAAGGGAAGAAGCCGCTGCATCTTTTAAGATCGTGATAGTTTCAATATCCGCCGGATTCAATGTATTCATTATGTTATTGGATCCGATAAATGAATTGCTGAGAGTTCCCTGGTCTCCCGAAATAACGGGAACACCATCGATAACATATAATGGTTCGTTACTTGCATTTATGGAGCCCACACCCCTGATGCGGATGCTGGGGGTAGCGCCAGCTTCACCACTTGCAGTAGTCACTTGTACACCGGATACTCTTCCTACCAGTGCATTTTGGAAAGAGGTAGATGGCACATCTTTGATCTCGCTTTGCCTGATCACTGAAGCAGCGCCAGTATAGGTTCCTTTTTTTGCGGTACCATAAGCAACAACCATCACTTCATTTAGCGATCGATAATCTGTCTCCAACTCAATATTGATTTCGCTGCGTCCACTAATGGCAACTTCCTTAGCGAAGTAACCGGTAGACTGAAAAACTAATGTTGAATTTGCCGGAACGCTAATTT
>CBFGYO010000076.1:0-18466 GCA_965652975.1 uncultured Chitinophagaceae bacterium
CAAATTTTTTGCCAGTAGATGATTGCGTTCTCCACTTCCATTTCGGATAATGTAGCTTCAAAACTATCCACAGCGCACTCATCGGGATATATTCGGATCCATAATTGGTGAACGGCTCTCTCCCGCTCAGTTATTTGTTTGAATCGTGTTTCGAGGCGCACTGGCATCAATAATACCGGGTATTTGTCGTCCAGTTTGCCAATTTGCTTACGCGGATCGGTAAACACTGCAAAGTCTGTCAGCCTTGTTCCGACTATACTCTTGTCGGTAATTCTTTTTTTGATAGCCTCGTCCAGGTCTTTTCTTACCTGCGCTTCCGCATCGATAAGTTTCTTGTGAGCCGGTGTAGGCTCACGATTACTTACAGCATTGAACCGGGTGAAGTTTGCCAGCTCACGCTGTATGCGGCCAAGTTGCTCCTTAAGCGCAGACACATGCTCATGCGCATCGCTCGCCTGCCTGATGGCAGCCGCCAACTCACGTTGAGCATTATTAAATAATATTTCATCATTGTCAGGCATCGTATAGTGGTTTAGCTGTTGTATTGATTAGGTTGTGGGGAATTTTGCTTTAGGCAACATTTCACTACCGTGCACTGCTACCAGCACTGGTACCTGGTACATGATATAAGCAATGTCGGCCGCATTCATATTCTTATTCCATGATACGTTCACATCATCATTACGCTGTTCCTGCTTTTCCGTCTCATCGCTTGCTAACTGCTCCAGCGGAATCGGTGCGATTGTATCATCTACTTTTATATAACTGCCATCAGCGGCACCGGGTAATAGTGTTTCCCAGGACAAATCGTTCCAGACATTAGGTGTGCTGTCAACATTGATATCGAGTCCAAAACGTGTTTCACCCGGTCTTTCCTTGATGCAGAAAAACCACCCCGGTTTGTCAATATCGCCTGCATTTTCACCGGTACTACCTTGCACTTCTTCCACATCCAGGTCAAATCCGAAAAAGTAGATATCCGGATCAACTTTGGCTTCATATAGAGGGAGCTGCAGTTTATTTTTAGGTGGATTATCAGCTTCAGAAGCTGGTATATCGATCAGTTCCCTTTCTTCCGTATTGTTAACAGTGCCATCCTCGTTCAGTTTCCATTTAGCTTTTTGTGCATAGATTACTGCATTGGGATAACGTTTTAGCAGCTCACCCCTGATTACAAGCACTACCTCTTCCTTGTCTTCATCATTTTTTTCCCGGTGATCATGCGTGCCGAGTTCAGAACTTTTTTGCCATTTATGAATAGGCGGAATGTCGCGAAGTTTTTCTCTTAATGCCTCTTCACTCAGACCTTCAGCATTGAACACACCATTTACATCCCAAAATTGCCTGAAATAACTACCCCGTTGATCAGTGGGATATTCCCGCCATAACAGCTCACGCGCAAATTCATGATTAAGTCCAACCATGTACGACTCAATAAACTTCTGATTTGTTTCGAGCAACGAAATACTGTTTTGAGAAATATAATTGATATTGGGAAGAAAGTGTTCCGACGAAACACCCGTAAGTGGTTTGTACATCGGTACATCAATTTCCGGGTATACCATGGCTTCCGTAAAATCTTCTGAAAGTTTATCTTTAATTCGTCCTGGAATAGAAACACTACCAAATATCAAACGCGGTATCGTCAATTTCGGATCAATATTTCTCCAGGAGGTGGCTACTAAATTTTTTACATCCAGCTGCTCCTTTGGTTGTTTAACACCCGCTACCTTCGCTAATTGAACCATGCCAAGTGAATCTTTCAATGCTTTTTTATAACTCACTGCTTCTTCGCTATCCGTGTTGCCTGCGGCCGGCTGGATATCATCTACCGTATCACTGAGTACAAATGAGGGACTCATAGGAAGGGCGTCCACTGACTCCGGTGTTTGGTTTTCTTCCAGCACTGAAGATGCATCATCGATTTCTTTCTGCCAGCGAAAACTCATTACAAACAAAGCAGCGAGCCCCAGTATTACAACACCGAGCAGGCTGCCAGCTATTACTGACACGCCACTCAGCAGGAGAATTAATCCAATTAATAGTAACAAAACCAGGAGCCATTTAAGCCATGGCATTTTGTATAGCGCGTTGATGATTGGAGCAGGCACATTTTGTGGCAGCAGATCGTCGCGCAGTTTGGTAAGTGATGGTAACTCGGCAGCAATTTTTACCGGTGGCGCCAGTACTACTTTATTATCATTGATCCTGGCAACAAGGTTGTCGATCTTAATGTCATTATTAAACTGAAGCGCCTTCATGGTCCTTCCACCAGGCCGTGTAATTTTCCGCATCACCGTGGAGGTAACTGATTTGGAAACTATACTCTTATCGATGCGGTGAAACATCGTTCTACCATCCACAAGAATTCTTTTTTGTACGGGCGCCAGGAATTTTAATGCGTGATCATCACTTTGTGCAAAAAGCGGTTGCACCTGCAATTCATACCAACTGTTGGAAACATTCTTTGCTACCTGTCCCAACCTGAGTTTGCGATTAGCCTCTACAATATCACCAACCTGTTCCCAGGCGGCGCTCATATAATTTTCCTGGTTGTCCTGGATAACCTTTGTGCCATATCCCGCAGATACTCTCCACCGTGGATCAAGATTTAACTGGTGCCACCAGTTTTTATTCGGTGTAATCTCCGATCCATCTCTTTGCCGGAGCAGTCGTTCGGTCATAGCATGCCACTTACCATACAATGGCGGAGTGATCAGGGGATCGCAATCATTCTTCAATGCATCATCCAATGTGGTTGCTGCATTCACATCTTTGGATGACTTTTCAGTATATGAATCGGCCAGGTTGATAAATGTTGCCAGGTCCTTTTGAAATGCATGCGGATAGTTTTGTTGATCCCATCCATTATATTTCAATACATCTGCCTTCTGATCGGGTTCCAATGTTTTAAATGGAATACGCAATGCACCTTCAAGTTTTAGAATTCCTTTCAGGTCCGGATCTGTTATTCCACGCAGATTGCTGCCTGGATATTGCACATCTATTTCTTTTCTTCCTACCCGTTGATCAACAGGTTTCGGTTCGAGCAATCGTACGAGGTATTCGAAATCTCCCACATTACCTGTGCGAAAATGCCAACGGAAATAAAATGGAAAACTTGTGCCATCCGGCCTGCCGGCATAATCTTCCCAGGCAGATAATGTTGCATGCACGGGTGCAGGTATCTCATCAGCTTTCATGCTCATACCAAGACCAGCCATGCGACCTGTTTCAAAAGTGGGAACCAGGAATGCGTGGTAAGCCGTATTTGCTTTTAGTTTCACGGGGCAAAGTAAACGCGAGCAGGCCAGGTCAGGATTACGCGTGAGCATGGATTCAAATTGACTAATGGCTGCTGCTTTGTCGCCAGGGCCTGCATTAATTCCACTGATCAATCCTTCATTTACGTGCACATGCGCCCATGCCCACAATTGATCCGCAGGTGGAAATTTATCCTTGGCATTCTGTACGGTAATATAACCGAGCGGTTTATCCTTGATATTTTTTCCATCTTCAAATTCACCTTCTTTCAGTATTACCAATGTAATCCACGGACGCAAACGATCTCTTGTTTCATTGGGGGCAGCCGGTGTATAGCGCCAGGGGAAATCTTCATCATAAAATTCAATATGTGGAAGGTAATTAGGTTCAAAATTTGTGATCCAGTTACGCGGTTCCACCCGTACAATCGATTTTTGATCAATGCCGATAATATCTCCGGGGCCGATAAGGCTGATGTTTTTTGTAACAGGCGTTTCGAGCGCATCGGCACCTTCCGGTTCGCCTTTCACCATTAAATCGACTTTAATTGTCGCCCGCAACTTTACGCTACTGTCCAGGTCGGTGGTTGCAATTTTGTTGGCGACTCCCTGTCGCAGCCAGGGCAAAAAACTATATGTCGCAATGGTACTGCTCATGCTAAGCTTTATTTAATTCGTAATCGGGTAATACGTGCAAACTTTCTTTCAGCGCGCCATTTGCTTTTACCTGTTGCCGGAGGAATTCTCTTGCCTGCGCTTCGCTCGCAAACTTCTTTCCACCTACATCTGTATTGTCTAATATTGACGCAACTGCATATTCGGTTTGCTTAAACTCTATTTTCTCTTCAAATGGCTGTAGTTTTTTCTTCGTAGCGGCAGACAGTTCAGATTTTGCAATTGCATTTCCTTTGAGCAGGTGTAAAAACAGTGTACCACTAAAGAAGTTGACCAGTTTCTTCGTAAAGCGTTTGTAATTGGTATCAATAACGATCAATTCGTAACGCACTACTCGCTTCACAATCCTTCCTGTACTTGTATGTTTACCACTTACACTTAATTCGATACCGCCTTCTTCCTTTTCAAATGACGCTTTTGAAAGTTTATCAGCACCGCTCATTTCCTGGAACTGCGCCATGGCGAATGATTCCATTACTGCATCTTTGCGTGCCAGCCCACTTGTATCCACAACGTTGATAGAAAATTTTTGCGCATCGGAAATTTTTTGCGCGCCAATCTTATTGATATTTATACCCAGGGGCACATATCGCTGGCTGATCTGCAGGCTGCCTACCGGGTGCAGCACCAGTTCGGTAGTTGCATCAATCTTACGGATAGTTACAAGTATATTATTGCCCGCAGGAAGAAGTGCCTTCCAGTTTTCAAGTTTGTTTACTTCTATTACAAGGTCCGGCATCACGGCTTTTGGCAACAGTGTGGTATCTTTTGATTCACCCCAGGTAAAATCAAAATCAGTTTCAATATCGAAGAAGAGGAGCGATATTGATCCCGTACCCCTTGCCCTATACGGAGTAGGTCCTTCAAGCGTCATACTAATCCTTACGCTGAACAATCCAATTCCAAATACCTTAACGGATAATGATGCCGACAACTCGATAATAAACATGAAGGGTGAGAACTGGAATAAGGCATCGAATTGTATATGGCCGTCGATATTAAATGCGCTTATACCAAAGTACAATTCTGCTCTTGCACCAAACTGTACGGTATTGGAGGTGACGGCGAAGTAACACATTACCCGTATGCGCCCCCACGATTCGTTAAGAATGTTAAGCGACAGTCGCGCAATCGATCCAAATGGCAATGGTGGTGGATTGAACGCCGGATGAAAACCACCTACGCTAACTACAAAATTGGCATCATCGCCCCAGGCAACCAGTAATCCCATTTCTCCTTCAAGCGTGATAAATAAAATCCTGGAATCGTACAGGCTTGCGAAAAACCAAAGTCTCTTTTTGTCAAATTCAATGGCGCCAATAAAATTGATCTGAAGTTTCAGCAACGCTTCTTCTTCTGTTGGTAACACCACCTTCAACACACCAAGTATGGCAATATTGCCAGGAATCTCTATGATGATGCCGAGTGAAACCGTAATCAATGCAGGAGTACCCCACCCTAATTTAGCCATGGGGCCGATGAGAAATACTCCCTCCTGCGGCGGGAAATAATTACGAAGGTCACTGATGATGCGCGGCGCATTTTCCACTACGTTGGTAGGAAACATGATGCCGTTGATGCCACCTGTGCGCACACCTTCTGCGAGGGGTTGCAGGCGCATGGTCCTGTTGAGTCCCAGTAAACCTCCTACTCCCAACAGTACAAAGCCATAACCTAATTGCAATCCCGTTCCAAACTCGGCAGTGATGATTAGCAGTAATGAAAATCCTTTACTGCCATCAGGCATCCTGGTAGTGATGATACCAATAGCTTTTAGTGAAACTATATTGCTGAATGTAAGCTCAAGCGCACCTGCATACTCTTCATTGTCGAAGTCGAAGAAGAGGTAGCCGCCGCCTTTTACAACTCCTGCATCGATCGAAAGACCCACACCATTCGGAGGTTTGAACCCGATATCCAGTTGTGCCGGGCCAAGGTTGCCCTGCTGGAATTTAAGATCAGCTCGCAACCCGATATTTTCAACAACCGCTTTTAATGGGCCTAGTGATAATTTGAAAACCGCTCCCGCCTCCACCTGCAGTTTATCACTCTTGGGTTCAATACCAATCCTCAAACCTTCTATAGAAAGAGGACCAAGGTTGATATGCACAGGCAATTCGATCGCAAACTTGGCGCCGCCTCTTATGGTAAATCCATTAAGCAGGCTTATTCCAAATGCAAGGTTGGCTTCAGCTTCCAGATTGATAGCTGAGAGAATTTTTTGCAAAAACCCATCCCCATCTCCTCCCTTCACCACCAACCGCAGCGCCTGAATCTCGCCTTCCATTCCCACATTAATTTTCTGCTGTGGATTTTCCATGAACCATTTTACTCCCAGCCCCTGCACGGCCAGTCGCGTACCACCGGCCGATCCAATCAGGATCACTTCTTCTGTCTGTGCAGCCTTTTGTCGTATAGCAACTGAAGAATGAAAATTTGCTACTGCATTGAGCACGCCTTCTGCTTTAAAAGGAGGTCTTATTATAACTCCCACACCTTTTATATCAGCAGTTGATTCAAATACAAGTTCACCTTTATCACATACATCAAATTGAAAACTGGCAGTTCCCATCAGGTAGGGCAACATCGCTATCCCCTTTTTCTTTTCCGCATTTAGTTGCTCTGCTGCGGCGAACGTAATACCGAACTGTGCATATGTTTCTGGTGTAAGTCCTTTTTGAAAAAGGGGAAACCTGAGTTCCTGGTTGCCCGCTCCGGTATTGCCAAGTAATGTTTTGGTTGTATCAGCTTCTGGATATAGTCCACCGGGCAGATTACCGGCACGCATAAGGCGTTCGAGTCTTGCGAGAAATTTTGCTGCATCAAAATTGCTATCCCAGCTATAAACGGTGTTAAAAAGTTGTTGAGGTTCGGAAAAGAGTTTACCCATTCTGTCCCAGTTCACTTTACGCATGGACTGACCGGCGGCAGGAGTTGGTTCGTGTTCTACAAGGCCAAGTAATAATAAGGCTGCATGTGCCTGGGGTCTTTGTTTATCCAGGTAATCGAGTATCATGAAATCGGTAAGCCGCAATGCGAATTCTCCAATATTGGGCAGACCCGCGCCAGCACCTGATTGTATTTGCGTTTGAAGATCCTTGATTGCATTTATTGTTCCACCCAGGCGTATGAAAATATTTCCCAATGCTGCAATCACCTGTTGATCGCCGGAAGCACTTACCAGTTGCTGAACGGCGGTGAGGAGCTCGCTTCCCTGGCTTGCAATACCGGGAAGCGCTCCACCAAATGAATTGGGTGGAAAATTAAATCCCAGTTGCTTGAAAAATGCCACTCCCTTCTCGGGTGTATTGATCGCGCGAAGTGGCGCAATGGCAAGTCCGGCTTCTGTTAACACAGATTGTAGCGCGTCTTGTGGCATAAGTTATTGTTATGTTTTTTCAATCTTGTTATAATAATCTGGTGTCGGGCTTAATACCACCCGGGTATCTTCATGATCATTTGCCAGCGCAGCAACTGGCCGGTCTTGCTGTCTATTGGAATTCAATAACACGCCACTGATGTTGTTAGGTGTCGGTAATGTTTCTTCCCAGTACTCACGCAATAATATTTTCAATGCTTCATGCCTGGTGGGGAAATGGGCAAATACCCTATTGTTTGGAAAATCACTTTCGAATATCACAAGGGCAGGTACGCCTAACCTGAAATAAAAATGATATTTGGCATGATCATCAGCGAACAAAGTCCTGGCGGTTACAAGCAACGACCGTATATGCTGCAAGCGATTTGTATCGATGTATTCTATAAGCTGTGTTTGAAAAGCCTGGAGTTGCGATTGCGTTACTCCAGCCCCGCTTCCGGTTACAATATTGGCACTCAAAGCATCTGATACCGCTTTTACTTCTGCAAAAACGGCGGGTGTACGTGTAAGCTTTTGCATATGGCCGGGCAGGTCATTTGTAACAAACGCCTGTAAATTGGTAAGAGTGGTATTCGTGGGCTGCGATCCGGTGGCTACACCAAACATCTCTTTCACTTTTTTTACAGCATCTGAAAAACTTAATGCCCCAAACCCTTGCTGCCTGCCTTCACGAATTAAAAATGTTGCAGGGATGGCGCTACGCCATGTCATCAATGCAAAATTTGCAGCCGATCCGTTGATGGTGTCTCTCCACCGATTAAAATATGCATCGGTATAGCCAACTGCTGTAAACCAGCTATCAAGCGCGTCTCTTACAGAACTGCCCATAATTATAGATCCATTACCTGTGGCAAGACCGTTATCAAGCAGCTCATTTAACTCGTCAAGTGTTGTGAATGTATTCGACCCAATATCAGGAAACTTCTGAAACCAAACCGGCGCGCTTACATGGGGAAGATTTCCGGGGCGTCCGAAAAATTCGGCAAAGGCCACGAGGTAGTCGCGATCGGTCCCTGCACGGCATCCACGAATATCAATCCATGAAGTAGAGCTAAACCGCTGTCGCACCTGGTCGAAATCCTGGCGGAAATTGCGATTCAGCGCCTCTTTGGATTTCACCAGAGCTGTAACTGTAGCGGTAGCAATGTCCGTAACGCCGGGAGTAACTCCGTAATCGGCCACCAACTGGAAATGGGTTACCGCCTGCGCCAGTGCATCTATATGACTTGCTGTAACTCCGGGATAATCGTTGCTTGTCAATAAATTTCTTTTACACAAATCCAGGATACTAGTATATACTGAAATAAATATCGCTTTTTGTGCAGACGACAGATTACTGCCACCGCTCTTTACAAAATTTCCATTGATCACTTGTGTCGTCAATGCACATAAAACAAAATTTGCCAATGATGTTCTCGGGTGTGATGTGCTGGTATAGTTAAAAGGGGTAAGGCGATTACTCACTGGTGAACCATTCAACATTACGGTTGTGGCATTGAGGATATGGGTCAAAATTATTTCAGCGATACTCAAAGCAGTCTGCCCGGTACCCAGGAAATGAAATCGTTGTATTTTAGTAAATAACCACTCCGCGTCGCCTGCAACGAAAGCTCTCATCTCTGTTTTCTGAATATTCACGCGTACATCACCATCCACCATGGGCGAAAAGATTCCTATATTATCCGCATGCGATACAATGCGAAGGCGTGAAATAGGAGTTGATTGCAGTGCTAATTGCCTGAACAGGTCTTCAATGGAAGCATATCTTTTTATCCGTGCATTCCTGAATCCAAAAAAGTTATGAAACGTTACTGCACTTTGTAAACCCCCATCGTTGCCAGCAGCTATGTACACTACGTCTGCTACATGTTCGCGTTGAATTGTTGTAGCAGGTGGTGGTGTACCCCCACCGCCACCACCCCCACCACCTCCTCCTGTAGTGGGTTGTCGCACATTGCGTACGCGTTCTGCGGTGGATGTTTGTCTATTTGTAGTTGTCTTGCACATGTTGACTATTTCGATATTGAGTATTCCTGGTCATATGTATATTCTCGCTCTCGTTACTCACACTCCGCTTTGTATTTATGGATGTGCGTCGGCAATCAGTTTCGCCAGGTCGCCCGATAAATTTTCCAATGCAGCAGACGACGTTCCATACGAAATTCCTATTACATACTTCAGGTCTTTTCCATTTACGTTCATACTGATATTGGCAACCTCGCTATAATAACCATTGGCATAACCAAGTTTGCAATTACATACAGTCACGGAGTAGCCTTTGCTTCTTATCCCATCCAGTATATTGCTGCCAATTTGATTGGGTGCCCAATAGGTGATATTGTCGCTTATCATTAAAAAATCATCGTTGCCAACACTATCATACAGTTTTTTGGTAGCTGCCAACACCATCAACTTCACTAGGGATTTAGCAGTTCCACTTTGAGCAGATGCGCCCTGGAAATCGGAACCCATATTGTTGCCGGCATAATTTCTGCTGATCCAAAGCCCGCCGCCATTTGTCGGATGCCGATCATAAAAACCCGCAGATTCAAAACTCCCATTGAGAAAATCATACCCAAGGGCATTGACGCAACTGCCAGTGGCGTTGTTATCGGACCAGCCAATCATAAGTTCTATCCTATCCCGAAAGCCAATGCCGTTTAATGTAGTAAGAGATTTGTTATGAAATGGTGCGAGCACTCCGAGTGCTGTATTTCGATTGGGACCTGCAGAATAGTCACGGTCCGCGGTAAAATCAATTTTCCATCCCAGGGCTTTACTTCCGGATGCAGTAAAAATATTCGCAAGCTTCGGCGGCCAGGGTTGCGATTGAAATCGTGTTCCAAATGGTCGTGGATCGGCTGTCCATTTAGTATGTAATTTGGAAAGAAGATCCGCCCCATCAGCAGCATCCATTGTTTTTGCGTTTTGCCTTACGGTATAGCGCAACCACAGGGCCGCATACATTACTGCTAGCTTGGTAGTACTGGCGATAAAAATCTGATCAGTGTCTTTATGCCCGAGATAAACTGGTTTGGCGCCGGTGAGATCCGCGATAGCGAACTTCATGTTTTTGTATGCATTCTTTGCTTTAAGAGTATTGAATGCTGTTGTTAAAGTTGCTGGTGTAGCGTCATACGTCAATGTGTATGCACTTGGCAACAAACCCGGAGGTGGCGGCGGCGGTGAAGGTTTCTTCACTATCGGAGCCACCTTAGATTTTCCTGGTGCTTTACTCGCGGTCCTGGGTGTGGTGATACTACACATAATACTTGCGTACTTAAGTATGAACTATCGGGCCTTCATTATAATGTTTCAAAATCCAGTGAGCACGTGTGCCGGACATGCCCGTCATCACATCACTGAAATTGGTTCCATTGAAATACCGGTCTCTCAATTTCTCCACGATCTTTCCGCAAAACCTGATATTGGTTTTAGGGAAACGTACTATATTAAATGCATCGATTTTTTTTGATTCATCCAGGGCTGCCAAAGCCTGCCTCAACTCTCCATCAGCATGTGCTTTCTCGGCACCACGTTCAGGTAGTTCTGTCCACGGCAAACCGGAAGGAAGAATCATTGCCAGCAAAGCCATGCGGATATTACATACACCCACACCTTGTGCTGCCAGTGAAGCAAAATCACCTTCGCCATTATTGAGTGCCGCCGCCAATGCCTGCACATGCCGCTTGCGTTCGGCAGGATTGCGTACCAAGGCACCATCCGAAGTGATACTGAATACAAACTGTTTAAACGCGTCGCCCGACTCCGGCACTTCGGTTGACACTGACTGGTAGTATGGATTGTGATCGTTGACAAGCTCGCGTGCAACATCTATATTCCCGATACCGGGTCCGGCCTCATTGCGTGCTTCGACAATCAATGATTCCAGCTCGGCATTCAGATCCATCACCTGTTGTGTTAAACTAATCGATGCGAGCTCGGCGTTGCCTGCGCCAAGCAGTTTAAGGGTGAGCGTAAGGGAACCTGTCGCGAGGGGTGTATAGTTCCATTCCGGGATGTCTGTAGTTTGCGAAATGGCAGTGGCCCCGTTTTCTGAAACCGCCCATTCCATTGATACTACGTTTGAAGCTAGCGAGGTGTCGGTAACGAACACGACATAAGTATTCTCCCTTCCTACTACCAGCGGAGCACTGATGAAAGAAATTAATACAGCTTTATTATCGCTAGTGGTTGCAGATTCACCCAGGTCAGTCGCCTGGATATTGGCCGGCAACCTCGTTTCAGTTTTGCGAATGGCCATTTCCAACTATTTTAACCGGGACTTCCCGATGTATAATAATAGCAATTCAAGGTTCGAAGGGAACAGATGGGTTAAAGGGAAAAGCCTTCATGCATGAGTATTGATTCTCCTGCAAAACTGTGCTACTATACTACTATCAGTTGGATTAACGAGGGTGGCTTAAGGATAGGCAATTTATAATATTAAACCGAAAATCGAAAAATCAATTTGGGAACGTGATTAAGTGCAAATACCTATCATTGTTAGTCTACGCCTGACCGATTAAGGTAGCTTATTTTGAAGGGGAAGTCAATACCACAAAGGGAGTATTTTGGGAAGATAAAAGATGAAAGCCTGCCAGCCGGCAGGCAGGTTAAAAGATAAAAGCGGCTTTTAGTTGTAAGGGCTGGCTGATTAAAAATCGGTGTTTTCACGGATTGTTTTCTTAGAAAAAAAATACAATTTTCAATTTCTGCATTTCCTTCCCCTGTTTAACACTTCTTAACTGTCGGAATAAAATAAAATTTTATGACTACTAACGGTTATTTATTCTGGGTAATTGCAGTATGTGCTTTTTCACTGCTTTACCTGCTGATGGATAAAGTGTTTTTAAGGTTGTTTAACGTAAATAAAGACAGCGTTTCGTACAGTAGTGCCAACCTTGCGCTCGATCGCATAGAAAAATGGACAACGTGGCTGACTGGTTTACAAAGTGCCGCCATTGCCTCGATGGGATTTCTAATAAATGGCAATAGACATAAGGAAGATTTAATTGTATATGGATTTTTCGCTCTCTTGTTTTTCGGCGCTTCCATCATTTTGTCTACATGGCTTCTTTCTTCCTTGCCGTCCATTCAACAAAGACTTTCAGATACAGATAAGTCCGATGTAAATAATGACGTATACATGATGAAAATTTTTTCATTTATTCCGTTTAGATTAGGTCGATTTGCTGGCCTGGTACATACTTATTTTCTTGTTGGTATAATTTTCTTCGCATTGTTTATTTTTAAATCACTAACAGCCCAGGTACCTGTTACGGAGTAATCTGAAGCACAAATAGAATAATCGAGTATTCAATGAATAAGTAGAATCATGCTAAGTTGCTAGACTTTATTTTAAATAAAAAAGTTTTAGTACCGTAAAAAAAACTGCCCCAAACAAACGGGGCAGTTTTTTGAAAAATCAAGATGCTACTTAAAGCTTAACCAACTTTAATGTTCGCACCTGGCTTCCCTGATATACCCTCACGATATATGCACCATTTTTATAGCTGCTTCCAATATTTAATGTCTGACCGGCATTTGTTGTAAGCGTCTCCACTCTCCTGCCCATGATATCTGTTACAATTACCTGTACAGGAGTTTTCAGGTTATTCGCTTCAATTACAATCTTGAAATTCGTACTGCTCGGATTTGGCATTGCCATAATGTACAGCCTGTCGCCGGCTTCATCCATAACCACAGGTTTACTGTTGGCAGTCGTTGAAGATTCTGTTGTGGTTACAGCTGCGTCACCCGACCTGCTTGCAGTTGAGCTTGTAGCGCCACTTATTACAATATTACCGCCACGCAAAGCAAGCTTTGTTGTTTTCGTTGACTCCCAGTTGCTGGAATGCAGTAGCTGGTTGCCTGAATTCCACACCGTGATGCCATACTTATCATTGGTACCCGGTATACCCGCATCGGTGATTATTACCTGCATGATGCTGTTGCCTGTATTGGGTACTGGTACCGGCAGTGATGGATTGGTAACATCGCTGATATTACATTTTCCAATAAACACGGCAGTTCTGGCAGCACCTTCCGTAGCGTCGCTCATATTAACCGTAAGGCTGGTCATCGAATTACCCTTTACCTGGTAAAGTCGCACAACACCATTTTCTTTTCTACGGAAAATATAATTGATGCTTCCCATCAGGTTTGTATTCTTCTGGTTGTACTTCACGTTGAAACCAAAGTTGGCTTTCCTGGCAGAGTCTGCAGGCATAATCCCCACCGATTTATTCGTTGGTACAATATAGCCGCCTCCTGTAATAAATTCGCCCTGCGGTTTATACACATTTATTACGCTTTGTCCATCATCTGAACATTCAGGGTTTATCTGGTAATACCCGGAAATGCGATAAGCAAAGGAGAGATTAGTTGCATCGCCGACAAATGTGATAGTGGCAGTAAGTGATGCATTACCCGTTGTCTTTCCTGTATTGAGTGCCTGTACAGGTGCAGCGATCCAGGTACCATTATAGTTAAATTCAACTATGGCCTTCGTAACATCACCTGCGCTTCCGTCTGTTGCATCAGCCAGCCCAACACTCATTATCACCTGTGCCGAATTGGAAGTTTTGCTTAATACTGTAGCTGCAACTGAAAGTTGCCCATTGTATTCTGCACAAATATCCTCAGGTTTAATATCAAATGCTGTTGATGTAGTGGAGGTACAATACACTGCATCGCCCGGGAAAGTGCTAGTAACCGTAAACGTACCTGCGGGATTTTGATTAAGCACTATAGTACCCGATGCAACTCCATTCACATCCGTTCCACCACCGGCACCACCATATGTATCGCTTACTGATTGCGTACCCAGGGTAAAGTTTACAGTTTTGCTACCGACAACCACGCCTGGCACTCCATCAGTAATATCATACAGTGTAGCTGATAGATTAGCTGGGTCAGAAAACTGGCCTTCCGTAGCTCCGTTGTACACCAGTTGAGTAATCCGCTTTTTTGCTGTTACCTGTGTTGTACATCTTGAAACATTTCCACTTTGATCGCGCACAGTCAGTATTACATCAAAAGCCTTCTGGCAGGCGCCTGCAAGATCGGTTGAAGTAAATGTGTTCCTGCTGATGGACAGGTCCAGGTTTGCTACACTCGTGCAATTGTCGGAAGAATTGTTATTAATAGCAGCTGCAGTAATCGTTGCCTGGCCATTTGTACCAAGGTAAACTGTAGCTGTTTTACAATTAGCAACCGGCACTACATTGTCGACAACCGTAACAGTTGCAGTTGCACTGCCGCTGTTGCCACTTGCATCCTTTGCTGTCAACGTAATTGTATTAGCTCCAAGATCGGAACAGGTAAAGCTGCTCTTGCTTAATAAATACTCCCCTATTCCACAATTATCGCTCGACCCATTATTTACCTGGGCTACAGTTAAAGTGGCAAGCCCGTTTGCATCCAGGTAGATAGTTGCGGGCTGAGTTTTAACTACAGGATCTAACTCATCAACTACTGTAACGGTTGCCGTACCACTTGCACCATTTCCACCGTTATCTTCCGCAGTAAGTGTTACGCTGTTCGCACCAATATTGGAGCAGTTAAAACTTGACTTACTAAGTGTAAGCCTCCTGATACTACAATTGTCTGTCGATCCATTATCCACCTGTGCTGGCGAAAGAGTTGCCATGCCGGCTGCATCCAGATAAATAGTTGCCGGCTGAGTATGTACGACTGGATCGATGTTATCAACTACCGTTACTACTGCTGTAGCACTTGCACTATTTCCACTCGCATCTGTAACAGTTAGCGTTACTGTGTTGGCACCCATATGGATACAGCCAAACCCGGTTCTACTCAATGACAACCTATTAATACCGCAATTATCTGTGGATCCATTGTTAACCTGGCTTACCGAAACGTTTGCCAGTCCACTTGCATTCAGGTAAATAGTTACCGGCTGCGTATGTACAACGGGATCTATGTTATCGACTACTGTAACAACAGCGTCGCCACTCGCAGTTTCACCATTGGCACCCGTTACAGTTAGCGTAACGGTATTATCTCCAATATTTGAACAGTTAAAACTCGTTTTGCTCAATGAAAGACCATTGATACCGCAAGCTCCAGTTGATCCATTATTCACATGAGCCGCAGTTAAAGTAGCAACTCCGTTTGCATCCAGGTAAATAGTCGCCGATTTTGTGTGAACAACAGGGTCGTTGTTATTAACGACCGTTACCGTTGTAGTACCTGTTGAGCTATTGCCACTGAGATCTGTTACTGTTAATGTAACCGTGTTAGCTCCTACATTGTCGCAGTTGAAACTTGTCTTACTCAACGACAGGCTGTTGATTCCACAATTATCTGTCGACCCATTATTCACCTGTGCTGCCGTTAAAGTTGCCACTCCGGTTGCATCCAGGTAAATAGTTACCGGCTGCGTATGTACAACGGGATCTATGTCATCAACCACCGTTATTGCCGCAGTACCAGTTGCACTATTTCCACTTGCATCTGTTACGGTGAGTGTTACACTACTGGTGCCTAAATTGGTGCAGTTAAAGCTTGTCTTGTTTAATGAAAGACTGCTGATGCCACAATTATCTGTAGATCCACTATTCACCTGTTCCGCAGTTAAAGTAGCTACACCGGAAGCATCCAGGTAAATAGTAACAGGTTGTGTGTGCACCACAGGATCCCTGTTATCGACTACGGTAACTTTTGCAGTGCTTCTTCCGCTAAAACCACTTGCATCCGTGGCGGTCAGGGTTACTGTGTTATCGCCGATATTAGTACAATCAAAACTGGTCTTGCTTAAAGTAAGGCTAGTGATTCCACAATTGTCAAATGAGCTAAAGTTAACCTGTGACGTGTTTAGTATTGCCATACCCAATCCATCAAGGAAAATAGTCGCATCTTTTGTGATCACGCGTGGCTGTTCATCATCAAATACAGTAATAGTTGCGGTGCCTTCCGCACTGTTGCCATTTACATCTGTTACCGTGAGTGTTACAGTGTTGGTTCCTAAATTAGTGCAATTAAAGCTGGTCTTGCTTAATGAAAGATTACTGATGCCACAATTATCTGTTGAACCATCATCTACCTGTGCCGCCGAAAGTGAACCATTACCCAAAAGATTCAGGTGCACGGTAACATGTTTTGTAATTACATTGGGAGGTACATTATCTGCTACGGTAATTGTCATCGTCGCTGTCGCTGTATTATCCGATGCGTCTTTAAGTGTAAAGGTCCTAATCACAACCAGCTCGCCAGTTGCACTCTCGGCCTCACTTATATCATCAATATATGAAACGGATGCCAGTGCACAACTACCTGTTGCAATTTGAAAACCTATTGTGCCATACTGCGCTGCCGACAAACTCGTAGGTGACGTCGAATAAGCAAAAGTTTGCGATGCAATACTCTCCGTTCCACATCCACTTACTTCAAGCGGTGTGAGGACATTGGAAGTAAGACTTATAGGTGTACACGCAACAGGTGGCTGTGTTTCATATGGACCCCTGTCGATCGTTCCATAAATACGACTATTTCTATCGAGATCATGTGTAGTTGAGTTAGCAGCATCATTACCTGAATTCAAAGCCGGAGAATTTTCTTTTAAATGCAAGTCACCTGTAGCAGAGCTCACGAATGAAGGGTTAACATTTAAATTTCCCGTGCCAGGATAAGTACCCGATGCCTGTTGAACGATGCTATAGGTTACATTCGATTCAGCAGGAGTTATCGGTGTATTATTTCCCCAGAAAATACAATTTGTTATAATTCTTTGTCCCTCAGCTCCACTAAATATATCGTTGCCATTTGTAACGGCGGTATTTCCAAAAAATGTAGAATTGATTATAGCAATAGTAGCATCTCCACCATTATAGAGAGCACCACCATTTGCCTGTAATAAGCTGCCGAGGGGTATGCTTGCAACATTTTTATAGAACAGGCTGTTTATTATTAGGGCACTATTACCATCATTGAGCACTCCTCCTCCTTTCAATGCCTGGTTATTACGGAATTCGCAATTTTCAATGATTATTCCATTACCCGCTCCGCCGGTGTAGATGGCGCCGCCATATTCTTCGGCACTATTATTTTCGAATATGCAATTTGCAATTGTTGGATACGAATTGATATTTAGTATACCACCACCCCTAAGATAAGTGCCAGGACTACCGAAATTATCATAGTTTCTGGCCACGCCATTAGTTATTATAAAACCGTCAAGCCTGGCTTCATTGGTCAGGTTATTCCCTTCGTTATGTATCACATGAAAAACATTACCTGCCGGGCTGTCATCGTTATTTACGTCGCCATTAAGTATTGTAGCGTTCAATTTCCAATTGCGTGCTGATAAATTAGTTTCATTACCCACGAAGCCGCCATAGATCTTCACATTGGCTCTCATTACGAATGACTGATACCGGAGATTTGGTTGTGCATGTTCACCCTCATCAGGATAATATGTTCCTGCAGCCACCCAAATTTCATTAATGTTTTTGCAGGGATGTGCCAGCGCATCCTGCAAACTAGTATACGCATTAGTCCACGAACTTCCATCGCCCAGCCCGGTAGCGTTTTTATTTACATATAACCTGAATGTTTGGTTCAAAGGATCCGAGTCGTTGCAATCGTTAGCATTCCTGACATATTCGTCTGATGATGGATTGTCCTCACACCTATATTCTCTTACCATTGGATTACCAAGATTATCCCCGTCACCATCGTGGTAGAAAGTATATATGTCATCAACTTTTCCATTGCAGTCATTATCTATACCATCGCACAATTCAAGCATGTGGGGACCGACGTCGGACCTGGTATCATCACAATCAAGTGCTTTGTCGGTATACCTCGGGGGTTGCCAGCATTGTTTTAGAATTACTGCCGCATTGCCATAAGAATCCTGGTCGCTATCCTCGTACCAAATTTTCGTATTTTCTAATTGGAACTCATATGCGCCAATATCTATGAAGTCATATTTAATCCTCGGCAGACCAGCAATGTCTTCAGTAAGTGCAGAATATCCATCGGCGCCATTATTTATAGCAGGGGAACAGACTTGCAATGCAAGATTACCGGTCTCTATTACGCCATCATTAGGATCTGGAGTAAATTCAAATTTTGGGTTATTTGCAGGGTTTGATCCATCTAAATTGTTATTGGATGCAGA
>CBFGYO010000077.1:0-18155 GCA_965652975.1 uncultured Chitinophagaceae bacterium
CTCAACCTCTCCCCAAACTCTCTTCTATCACTTTTATCTTCGCCTCCGCATCCGCTTTCTTCTTCCGCTCCACTTCCACCACTTCCGGCTTTGCGTTGTTTACAAACTTTTCATTGCTCAGTTTCTTATCTACTGATACGAGGAAGCCTTTGAGATACTCTAAATCTTTTTGTAGCTGTTCTTTCTGGAGACTGGTATCCATGGCCGTAGTAGTTTCTAAAAAGAATTTATCTTTTTGTACAACTACTGTAATGCTATCCGGCACATGTTGTCGTGTAAATACCACGGTTTCTGCATTTACCTGCTTTGCCAAAACGCCCAGGATTGCATTATATGCCCGCTCATCTTCACTTAATATGTGAAGCTTTATTGTTTCCCTTGGTTTTAGTTGCGCCTTTACCCTTGCATCACGAATAGCGGTAATTACTTCTTTCAGCAACACCGCATCCTGCAACACTGCAGCATTTGTTGCTGGCATCGGCGGGTAAGGTTTTACTGTCAGGTCATCACCACGACTTTGCAATTGATGGTAGATCTCCTCTGTAATAAATGGCATGAATGGGTGGAGCAATTGCATCAATTGTTCGAAGTAGCCAAGTGTTTTTGTATATGTGGTTTTATCTATAGGTTGTTCAAATCCTGGCTTCACCCATTCCAGGTACCAACTGCAGAAATCATCCCATACCAGGGAGTAAATTGTTTTTAGTATCTCGCTCAACCGGAAATCTGCATATAATACTTCAATTTCCTTGCGCACTTCTGCAAGGCGGCTTTCAAACCATTGCACCGCAAAGGAATCGTCGGTATTCGTTTTTTCTTCTGTTCGCTCTTCCCACATCTTTACAAGCTTCAGTGCGTTCCACATTTTATTAATGAAGAAGCGGCCCTGTTCGTTGCCTGACTGATCCCACATCAAATCATTACCCGCGGGTGAGGAGATCATAATTCCAAAACGTACTGCATCGGCGCCATCCTTATCGATCATCTCAAGCAGGTCGGGGGAGTTGCCGAGTTGCTTACTCATCTTGCGACCGATCTTATCGCGAACTATGCCCGTAAAGTATACTTCACTAAACGGTTTTTCACCCTTATACTCATATCCCGCCATGATCATGCGTGCTACCCAGAAAAAGATGATCTCCGGAGCTGTTACTAATGTATTGGTAGGATAATAATACTTTATATCCAGGTTGCCGGGATTACTGTATCCTTTAAACACTTCAAATGGCCAAAGCCATGACGAAAACCAGGTATCAAGGCAATCATCATCCTGTTTAAGAGATGCGTTCGCATTGCCGAATTTTTCCCTGTACATGATTTTTGCCTCGGCTTCAGTAGCTGCTACTACATAATTTCCTTCGGCGTCAAACCATGCAGGTATCCGATGTCCCCACCAGAGCTGGCGACTTATACACCAGTCTTTAATATTCTCCATCCAGTGGCGATAGAGGTTGCGAAATTTGGGAGGATAGAACTTTATTTCTTCTTCTATTACCGCATTTAGTGCAGGTCCCGAGATTTTTTTCATTTCCACCCACCACTGAAGGCTGAGTCGCGGTTCCACCACTGCATCTGTTCTTTCAGAGTATCCCACTTCGCTGGTATAGTCTTCTGTTTTTAACAGGAAACCTTTTTCTGATAATTCCTTTACGATCTTTTTCCTTGCTTCAAAACGCTCTTCACCGACGAAGATCTGGGCAGTTTCATTCAAGGTGCCATCTTCATTGAGGATATCAACTACTTCCAGGTTATGTTTTTGCCCAAGCATATTATCGTTCATGTCATGGGCGGGTGTAACCTTCAATGCACCGGTACCGAAGTCCATGGTCACATAATCGTCGGCGATGATTGGTATACGGCGATTGATAAGTGGTACCAGTGCAAATTTTCCCTGCAGGTGTTTGTAGCGTTCATCATCGGGATGTACGCAAATTGCGGTATCACCCATGATGGTTTCGGGGCGAACAGTTGCGATTACCACGTAGTTTGCCGGGTCATCGCTATTTTGTTGGGCACCGTCGATATAATATTTGAGGTAATAGAGTTGTTGCTTTGTTTCACGGCGTATTACTTCTTCATCGCTGAGTGCGGTCTTTGCCTTCACATCCCAGTTGATCATGCGTTTGCCACGATAGATATAGCCTTTATTATACAGGTCGATGAATACATTGATGACCGATTGGTAATAATCCGGGTCCATGGTAAAGGTGGTGCGCTGCCAGTCGGCACTACATCCCAGTTTTTTTAACTGCTGGAGTATGATGCCGCCATATTTTTCCGTCCACTCCCAGGCGTATTTCAGAAACTCTTCGCGACTAAGCGATCCCTTTTGGATGCCTCTTTCACGGAGCATTTGTACCACTTTGGCTTCGGTGGCGATGGAGGCGTGGTCGGTTCCCGGTACCCAGCAGGCATTTTTTCCCTGCATGCGGGCTCGGCGTATCAATATGTCCTGGATGGTATTATTAAGGGCATGACCCATATGCAATACGCCTGTTACATTGGGCGGAGGTATGACGATCGTATAGGGTTCCCTGTTATCGGGCTCGCTATGAAAATAATTTTTATCCAGCCAGTGTTTGTACCATTTCTGTTCGGCAGCACTATGTTCAAAGTTTTTCGACAATTCCATAAGGCCGCAAAATTAGATAAAAGATAAAAACTTGAGGAGAAAAGTCGAAATACAAGGCTGCGAGCTTCGAGCTGTGAGCTGCGAGCAAGTACACAGGCTCGCAGCTCGCGGCTGTCTAACGAATTTCCATGCACAAATACTGTTCACCACGATGTACATCTACAATCGCCCTGGTGATTTCGTCGAATGAGGTTCCTTTTGTGATAAATCCGCGTGCGCCCTTTTCCAGCATGCGGGTAGCATAAGAGGGATGGTTGTTGATGGAGATGCCGATGATCCTGATCGAAGGATTTTCTTCCAGTACTTTTTGTGTTACTTCAAAACCATTTACCGGGTTCATATTAACATCTACGATCATGATATCCGGCTTCAACTCGCTGGCGAGTTCGATAGCGTCCTGGCCATTGTCGCAGGTGCTAATTACTAAAAATCGTTCGTCATAACCTAACAAGGTAGTCCAGGATTCACGGGCTACCTGGTGGTCATCAACCAGGATAATCCGAATGGGTAGATTACTCATTTGCGGAAGGCATTTTTCATTTGTACTTAATAGTCGATTCACCGGATAGTGGTTATGAAATATCTACAATTGGTTAAATACTATATTACGGCAAAGCCGGGGCAAATAGAAATAGTAACACGTCGGAAGGATAAGGCAACTAAAATGCAGTGTCAGTAAAAATACTGAAAACCTAAAGTAGTATTACCATATGTAAATACCAAATTATTGAAGCCTGTTTTTTAATAAATGGGGAAAATTAGTTTTAAAATTACATTCATAAAATCATTCGTATGAGTAAACACTTAGCTGCTTGTTTAACTTTATTAATAACGATCGCTGCAAACGCTCAACAGATCATAGACCTCGATGAAAACGTTCCTTATGAATATAATGGGCTGGAGTATGGCTATTACATAAGTAATGAAACTTCCAAAGAGGTGAAGGGGGAAGATTACGAACGCTACGAGATCAATATTTATGTGACCAACAAAAGTGGTTGTATAAAAATGATGCCTATACGCAACACTACTTCATCTTCATCAACAAGCAAAGATGAAGTGATGATCGCCGAATTCAATTGCGTAAATGCTACCGGCAAAAGGCTTACTGCTAAAAAAGGCAATGTCGCAGCCAAACCCTGGTATGTGCTGGCACGCATACCGGATGAAACTGTCAAAGAAAAGTTCCGTAATATAAATGCGCAGGTTGGTTATGCTATCCGCGACGGACAAACGCTAACGACCCGATTGATTGTAATTGTTCCTAAAGGTGAAAAGCCTAAAGTGAATTGTCGCATAATTTATTTGCCGGATATACAATGAAAAAATGTATGCTTGACGTAAGACTTTGATAGATGTTAATTTGCCTGAGCATCGGCGAGAATATGTTTAATTACCCTTCCTCGTACTCGGCAATAATTTCTTTAAGTTGATTGTCTGCAATTTTTTGTATCTCATTACCCAATTCAGGTTTGATTAACCATAGCCACGGCAGCACTTCAGTTTGTTTTACGGGTGGATTATGGTTAGGACAGAATTCAACTGAATCTTCATTCATGCCGACAATATCACCATAATGCTCAATTATAGTAAAGAATCTCTCCTCCATTCTATCGGGGTCATTAATTTCCTGAAAAGCAACTTCATCTGGAATATTATCGATAGATAATTTATCAGCCGCAAATTGATCACTATTTAATGTTGTAGTCTTGCCGCTCCTTGCCCTTGTTGCTTGCCGTCGCTGGGGACTTCTATCTGTTGCTGCTTCGTCGTTGTCAAAATCAACCTTCCAACCGGATTTCCAATTCTCTATTGATTGTCGAGCGGCAAAACTCAGATCACGTATCTCTTTATCAGCTATCCTATATAGTGCTTTCAAACACCTGTCTGAATTGTGAGACATACCATAAACTGCAGCCATAAGAGCCACCTCGTTTGATTCAGATTCTGTCAAATCAATTAGCTTTTCAATACCCTGCGGTCCAAACTCTTTTATTTTTTTATAGGCAGCATGAATTTTCTCAACCTCTTTATTAGAATTTTTCCAGTCCCCGTCATTTGATAGTTGAAGGTGTTTTAAAGTATGCTCAGCAAACTTGTTAATGAATTCTTCTATTTCCATAAATTTATATTTAGGGATGCCAACCCAGATCTCTCAGTTTATTTATACCAAAATAATATTAATATTCGAATCTTTGATCAACCGTAGTCTTACGGTTAGAGTTTTCAGAAGTTGTAGTTGATGGTCGTATCAAGAAGTAAAAATCAAGGGATATTGGCACGAGATAAGCCAGCACCTTCTTAAAATTTTATTAGGTTACCTGGCCTATGAATTTATTGTCAACCGAATTGGGCAATGATTGCCTTGTTTTTTGTTCCAACGTATGGTGGGAAGTAAAAAATTTGCCCGATGTAGAAGAACAGCTTATTTTACTCTTCAAATAATACATTGATGAAAAGATCCCTGGCATCCTGGTACAGTCCTTCGCTGAATAAAGAAATGCCTATTGCTACTTATGGCGATTATGGTTTTGCCCTATTGCTGGTGCCAACAGCAGCAGCGGATTATCTCGAGTATGAACGTTTTCAACTCATGGACCACCTGGCGCCTTATATTGATGGGGGGAAGGTGAAGATCTTTTCCATCGATAGTATCAATAACGAAAGCTGGATGAATAATAATATGCATCCACGCGATAAATCCATCCGGCACCAGCAATGGAATAATTATGTATACAACGAAGTGGTGCCGTTCATCCGCAACAGTACAAGTCATG
Organism: uncultured Chitinophagaceae bacterium; assembly: GCA_965652975.1. Classification (GTDB taxonomy): domain Bacteria; phylum Bacteroidota; class Bacteroidia; order Chitinophagales; family Chitinophagaceae; genus CADEDV01. Next base: position 5,410 of record CBFGYO010000077.1, read on the forward strand.
CCACACCGATCATTACCTGCGGCGCATCATTTGGAGCATTGCACAGCATGAATCTTTTTCTCAAGCGGCCCGATCTTTTGCAGGGTGTGATTGCCATGAGCGGAGTGTACGATCTTACAGAGTATACCAAGGGACATTATGATGATGATGTGTACTTCAATAGTCCCATGCATTATATTCCCAACCTCAATGATCATCATATACTCGAACAGATCCGGCACAGTAGGCACATTCATATCCTCACCGGTAGCGGAGCATACGAGGACCCTGACAGTAGTGGGCGCTTCGCTAAAATATTATACGACAAAGGCATCTTTTATGAACTCGATGTATGGGGTACCGAATGGCCGCATGATTGGAATACGTGGAGGAAGATGTTGCCGCATTATTTGGAGACACGCTTCTAATTCAGTTTCACGCGGTGTACGCCGCGATTGCGCGGCGACGCGACGAATATAGGTAAGGCTGCGGCGTTGCGATTCCGCCGTGTACGCTGCGAGAAACCTGGTGTGGAATTATAACGTTACATTTTCGTACAGTAATTTCCGGAATGTCGAACCTTCAATCATTCTCGCGCCCATGCTTTCCAGGTAATCGGTGTGCACCTGGCAATCGATCAGCACCGTACCCTCTACTTTCAACAGTTCCACATACCTTGTAAATGCATAACGGCTTGCATTGCTTTGGTGACTGAACATACTTTCTCCAAAAAATACTTTTCCCAATTGAATTCCATACAGGCCGCCGGCGAGTTGCCCGTCTTTCCATACCTCAGCACTGTGTGCATAGCCAAGTTCGTGCATCTTGATATAGGCTCTTTCTACTTCATCAGTTATCCAGGTGCCGGCCTGTCCCGGACGCGTGATTTTTTTGCATTGATGTATTACCTGTGCAAAAGCTTTATCGATCGTAAATTCAAAAGCATTTTTATTGATGAGTGAGCGTATGGTTTTACTTACTCTCAATTCGCCTGGAAAAAGCACAAAGCGAGGATCGGGACTCCACCAAAGAATATGTTCGCCTTCGTACCAGGGGAAGATGCCATTGCGGTAAGCAAGTAATAAGCGCTCAGGGGAGAGATCACCACCCATTGCGAGCAAGCCATCGGGTTCGGCAAGATGGGGAGGGGGGAAACTGAGTTCATTATCTATTACAAAAATGGGCATTCTTCAGTAGATTTTCACGCAAAGACGCAAAGATGAAGAAAAAAGGCGCAAAGGAAAATATCCTTTGCGCCTTAGAATCTTTGCGTGAACCTCTTTATTCTTTCACGAACTGCACTCGCTGAGTCAATCCATTTTCACTTACACTCAGGAAATACATTCCCGGTGCAAGTTTGGATACATCAACCTGTGTTGTATTTGCGAGCATCAATGTTTTTATTACTGTCTTGCCAGTCATGTCGATCACCTGCAGGTCAGCTCTTTTTAATTGACCTTCTATTTTTACCTGCAACATTCTGCTGGCAGGATTAGGATATGCCTTCAATTGCATCACGCCTGTATACAAATCTGTTCCTTCCCTGGCGGCACCTGTTTGTACACGCAGTGTATAACAGCTTGTAGCACTGCTGGCATTTCCTTTCGGATATACACGAGCATAGAAAGTACCAGCGTTAAGATTAACGGTGATCGATTCATCCGCAGTACCGTTGTTGGCTGATGCGGCTATCTGTCCACCGCTACCATTCACAAGGCTCAACTGGTAGTTGGCCGGCAGTGTAGTAAGCGAAATGGTATGGGTACCTGCTGTAGTAACTACAAAGGCATAATAATCTTCATCACCACGTGGGCTAAGCGTGCCTCTTACGTCGGTATTGAGTGAAATTGTAGCGGCACCACCAATGGTATTGTTTGAAGGAACGTCTGACGTACCCGGACATGCACCACCCGTGCCAGGAGTATTAAATGTCGTTGTGCTATAATTGCTGCTTGCGCTTGCGCAATTAGCACGCACTCTCCAGTCGTAGGAAGTAGATGCTGACAAGCCACCGATGGTAGCCGTCAGGCTCGTGGTACCCGTAGCAGCATTGATCCAGGTAGAGGATGAGCTTTGTTTATAATCCACATCATAGCTGCTGGCACCGCTTACTGCACTCCAGTTGAGGGTTGCGCCGGTGCTACTAATACCTGTTGTACTTAATCCTGAAGGATCAGCACATGCTGGTGCACTACCACCAATGGTGAAGTTGGCATTGGAAATATCAAAGAAGATATTACCGACCGCTTCTACTTTAATCCTATTGGTATTGCCTGGGTTATCGGGAACAGTGATGGACTGTGTACCATCATTCGGAGTATTGGCTGCAAGCGTGATGGGGAATGTAAGTCCACCGTCGGTTGACAGCAGGATGTTTACATTGGCGCAATTTACCGGTGCACCGGTGGTGCCATTTACTGACCAGGTTACATTTTGCAAGGTACCTACGGCCCATGTTACGGCTGTATTAGGTGCACTGACTGCAAAGGGTCCAGTTGCACTTGACACAGTTACGATCATATCATCACTATTGTTATTTCCGGCGCCTGCGTGGTTGTCACGCACGGTAAAACGGAAATGCAATGTTCTTGCAACAGATGGTAATACTTCCCACTGGTTTGCATTTGTTCCGCCGAGAATACTGGTAAGCACCGGGAAGGTTCTTGATGTGCTGGTTGTGGGCAGGTAAGAACGGAACTGTGGTCCCGAAGTAGCTGTTGCGCTTGGAATGGTTGCCGTTCCGGTTGCACGCGGATCATTTTGTTCCCAGCAATAAGTCAGGACATCACCACCGTCTGCATCACTACCACTGCCGTTGAGGGTGAATGGTGTGGATCGTGGAATTACATAATCAATGCCTGCATTAGCGGTGGGTGTGCTGTTGCCCGTTAGAGTTGAAACGGCACATCCGCCACTGGCAGATTTGATATAGTTAGTTACCTGTTGTATGCTGATGGCATGGAAATAATCATCACTATGCGGCTGTACATCGGTAGAGCCGGTGATGCCTGCATATCCCATAATTGTAGAACCACTACCGGGTTCCACCTGTGCGATGGTTCCTTCATTGGAGAAAGTGAATGTGTGGTTGCCACCAAGCTGGTGACCCATTTCATGTGTCAAATAATCGACCACGAAAAAGTCGCTGCTAAGATTAACATAGGAAGTAAATGCACTGCCTTTATTGGATTGGCATACGCAACCGATACAACCCGCGTTACCATTGTTGCTGGCGCGGTGTACCAGGTGGCCGATATCATAGTTGGCTGCACCGATTACATTGGTGCAGGTAGTTTGTGTTTGGGAGTTGAGATTGCTGGTCCATGGATCGGTTGATGCATTGAGGTAAATCACCGCATCGTTGTTGGCGATGAGTACGAGACGCAGTCCGAAATCTCTTTCGAAGATGCCATTGGCTCTTGTCATTGCTGTGTTTTGTGCTGCGAGTACTTTGGCTTTACGTTCTGCATCGCTGGTTTCGGTTCCATTGAGCCAAAACTGGGAAAACTCACCCGAAGCGCATAAGGCTAACCGGTAGGTGCGTAGGCGCCCGTCGTCCGCATTGCGATTCGCAAGTGTGGCATCGCGACCGAGGGTGGCAGCCATTGTTTCAGTGGTAAGGCATTCAAATGCCGGAGGAGCTGGAAGGTCGGTCCTTGCTGCTACGATATACGTGTTGGTTGCTTTATCTATCGGGTCGATGTATTCGGTAGCACGTTTGGGTGAAAGAATCATTCCGTGAAATCCCTGTGGTGATACATCGAAGCGTATGCTTGCAGTAGGATCGGTGATGCCACGGCCGGAATAGGAATTAATGCCGGGATACTTTGCAGCGAGTGCAGGATCCATTACCGGGGCTTCTACAATGCGGAACTGTTCCAGTTGTCCATTCTTGTTAGGAACGGTGAGTATGAAACCTGATTGTGCACTGCTAACGGTTCGTTCGGATGGTGCAGCAGCGAGTGTGGCTTTGAACAGTGATTCATTGAGATGGAAAAGCTTGAATGCATTGGGTCGTGTTCTGTTGCGGAATAGATCGGTCGCACGGGCTTCATCTGCGGGTGTCCAGAAGTTTCTTTCCTGGCCAAACGCGCATACTGAAGCAGCAGCTAGTCCTGCAACAAGTAAAAATTTTTTCATAAAAGAAAGTGTTTGGTAAAAGGTTAGGGAATTTTGGTGCAGGAAGGTAGGCGAATTATTTAGAACAAAAAGTAGGTAAAAACACTGATTTCGTGTTTGCACGCCGCGCTCGCCGCGATATCACAGCGTACGCTGCAAGAAACACTTCACGAAATAGGATTTGTTGGAAAAATCAGGATGCCACTACCTCTACGGTTGCGCCGATGCCCCGATCCGTAATCGCATCGCACATCGGTTTCAGGTCGTCATACCCACCGTGCTTAACATCGCATTTTCCCTTATAATGAATGATATAGGAGCATTGTTCCGCCTGTTCATGGCTATGGCCGCATACCTCTACCAGGGTATTGATCACCCATTCGAAGGTATTGACGTCGTCGTTCCAGACGATGAGTGTGAAGGGTTCTTCGTGAGCGGTAAGCACATCGATATCTTCGTGGCTGTCGGTACGTATATCTGTTTTAATTGTAGGCATAGAACGCCACAAAAATAAACAATCTGCCCCTGTATTAAAAGCGAAATTGTACTTTGCGATAAATCATTTTATATGGGTAAAGTAACCGGCCTCGGTGGCGTTTTTATTAAGGCTAACGATCCAAAGGCCCTGGCAGCCTGGTACCAGGACAAGTTGGGCATTGATTTCAAAGGAAATGTATATGTTGATTTTCCGTTTAAGGATGAGGCTGGCAAGGTCTCTGCCGGCTCTAATGTTCTTTCCTTTTTTAAAAATGAGTCAGACTATTTTTCCCCAAGCACCCGGCCGGTGATGTTGAATTTGCGGGTAGAAGATTTACGTGGATTACTGGATACGCTTAAGCAAAAAGGGGTGGACGAGGTAGGAGAGATGATGGATGAGGAATACGGCAAGTTTGGGTGGATAATGGATCTCGAAGGAAATAAAATAGAATTGTGGGAGCCGCCGGCGTAGGTACAACATGCTGAGCCCACTTAAGGAGTTGTTCAAATTGTTTTACTCAGGTGCTACCATGCCCTTTGTTAAGTTTTCCAAAAACTGCTCCGGGTTTTCCACAAACCGACTGGCGTTTGATAGTTTAATTGTTTCCAATAACGCAGTCGTGGTCGGTTGGTAAAGTCTGCCCTGTCGATCCATCAATAAACACTCAAATTTTATCGCCAGTGAAAGAACGTTGCCTATAAAATTTTTATCCGGGAGACGCAGATCAATTCTGCAACTTACTTCTTCAACTTTGTGTGTGTTGTCGTTGAAGCAAACAGTAATGTCATTGTTTCTTGAGTCACCAAAGCTTCTTATTCCATTAGTTTGTTCTGTCCATTTTTGTATATCACCAAAGGGTTTAAGTAGTGGGAGGAAATCGTTTTTGTTGATATCCAGGTCAAGCCACCACGAAATTGTCAATGCATCTTCAAACGCTGGTTCCTCATCTAAGTCTGAATTGCTGATATATGCGCTCCAACTTTCTTTATCAATTTTGAGTTGATCAGGTAGATACCCGTACTTATGGAGTAACGCTTTTTGCGGAATGAAATAAATATGGAATTGCCAGGTTGCCATGGAAATTCAAAGTAACTTATTTTACCGTTACCGTAAACGAAGGCAATGCTACAAGTCTGCCATCCGCGCATCCGCCCCGGATATTTGTAAAAAGCATTCTGTCACCCGGAGATAAGCGATTTATTAAATTCAACTGTTGGCTTGAAAGGTAACCAGAGAGGCCAGGTTCCAGGTTGGAAATATCGCCTGATTGGTATTCTACAGTTAAAGTGAAACCCCAAATGAGTATAGTCCCCTTATAATTTGTATGCGGATATAGGATGTTAAGAAAAGGGGTAGCCCTGATTTGTCGTACGGTCATAAATGTATCCAGTGAATGTCCTATTCTTACGACAGGATCGGGTAATGACTCAATCGTGAACGCTGACGAGTGTAGCATTTTACCCTTACGATAAATACTAATGGATGCTTCTCCTAATTGCGAGGGATATACAATGAACACCGTGATAGTTGTGGGCTTCAAATGGTCGGGGTCCTGCCCGGTAAATCTTATTTCATCGAAAACTTTAGCTGATTTAACTATTACATGATTTCCTTCTTTTAGATAAAGTTGATGTTTGGCAGTATCAAGCAGGTCGCTGTTATGCAATTGGATTTGTCCAACTGAATAAAAAGGGATAAGTAGGAAATATAAACTAAGGTGTTTCAACGAATCTCAAGATATCAAAATAATGGTAGCAATTCTTCTTTCCGACGCTGCAAATAATAAACGAACTGAGTGAACAATTTATTTGAAATCTGCGTGCAACTGAAGTGACAATATTAGCCCTCGAGTCCGGCCCAGGATTAAACTTAGCGAAACACATTTCACGTGTTTATTAATTTCCACAGTATCGAAATGATGTTGTTGTGATTGATTAACTCATCCCTTCAATTAAGGGTTTAGTTTAACCATAAGAAACTATAAGCGCATAAAATTTAAACAGTAGTAATTTTTACGCTGATTATTTTTCTTCTTTCATTTGGCACCTGCTTTGACCATGTTTAATTAAAAACGCATGGAAAAAAAGAAAATCGGCTTTATTAGCACCAAGATGAAGGATTTGGATATCTGTATGCTGAGTACATCTGGTGGACGTGGGATAGTGAGTACCCGGCCAATGAGCAATAACCGGGATGTAAAATATAATGGAGAATCGTTCTTCTTTTCTGATAAAAATACCCAGAAGGTGCGGGATATATCTAAAAACAGTGCTGTAAGCCTTTCTTTTACAGGTAAAAAAGGATTATATATCATCGTGAAAGGGAAGGCCAGGATTATTAAAGACAAAGCAAAAATGGAGGGACATTGGGTTCCTGACCTGGAGCAGTGGTTCAAAGATGGGATCGAGACAAAGGGTCTTGTGTTGCTGGCAGTAAAAGCGCAAAGCATTCATTATTGGAATAATTACAAGGAGGGGGAGATAAACCTTCTGAAATAGCGAAAAGGGGTCGACGCCGATCACACGGCATCGGGATTTTCGGAGCAAGGTGAACTTAAATAGACAAAAAGCCCAACATTCGTCTGGGTCAATTGCCGTATAGTGAGCTAAATGAATTATAACAAAAAAGCCCCAACTTTCGTCAGGGCATGTTGCCAGTATTGTGGGAGTTGACGGGATCGAACCGCCGACCCTCTGCTTGTAAGGCAGATGCTCTGAACCAGCTGAGCTAAACTCCCAATATTTCAAACTTTTTAGAACCGCTGATCCTCCCGACTGTCAGTCGGGAGGCTCTGAACCAGCTGAGCTAAACTCCCAATATTTCAAACTTTTTAGAACCTTGACCCTCCCGACTTTCATTCGGGATGCCCTGACCCGGTTGAAGTAATCCCGATGGCTATCGGGGCCTTTTTTCAGGAGTGCAAAGATAAGGCTGACAAAGCTTTGGCCAAATTTTTTTTCAAGCTTTTGTAAAACTCGAAATTACGCTATTAATGCATCCTTCTTAGCACAAAGCACCACTTGGGTAATGGGTTTACCATTGGCCCCGACCAAATTCAATTTTTCGATGAGTTGAAGAAAGTTGCTGAATTGCACTGCTCCCTGAACTTTTCTTTCAGTTTGGGTATATGGTACTGCGATTTGATCTCACGGAGTTTTTTATTGCTGAGTTTAGGAGCCGATAAATCTATCTCGCCGGAGAAAAGGAGGTAAACAAACTGGTTGACTGGGTACATCTGGTTTGCAAGGCAGCCACAACTGTAAGCTATTTCATTAGTATCCCGTAAAAGGCTTTCCGCTACTATCTCTACCTGATCATAATTGCGCAGCAGTAAGGCCCAGGTAGTATAGATCCGTAAACTCAGGTTATAATCGCCTTGAGTTAGACTTACCAGAGAATCTGTCGGGAAGGTTTCAACTAATTTCTGAAATTTCCGAAAGTTTTTTACAGGCTTGTTTGCCCTCCCAAAATATCCACAGAAAATGTCATCTCCCATTTCAAGATACTTCAACGTAGAATCCTGACTGAATGCCGACTTTCCGGACCGCATTACTATAAGGGAATCCTTTTGAGCATTGCTGCGCAGGCAACTCAACACAATTAATAGGATGGCAACGTATTTCATAATAATGTGGTCGAAAATAGCAGAAGTTGATGATTTCAGGTGGAATCATTTTAAATGAATTGTTATCATCAAATGGAAGCTGCGCTTTGCAATATAAGTTCAGCCAGATATCTTTACCAGGGTCGAGCCACTTGTTATCGGCATGCCAGCAAAATAAAATTGGTTTTCAAATGAATTACTGGAAACACAGCTTATTGTCTAAGAAAAAATTTAATGGCACTGCAGAGGATTACCTGCAGGTTCATAAATTCATGGACATTAGCAAGCTGTTTTATTTTGATATAAAGCATCGGGTTCTTTTGCATAATACTTACGGTATTGACCTTTGTACTCAAAAGTTTGGTGAGACCTTAACCAATTCCGACGGTCAGACAATTTTGATTCGTGATATAGCAGCAGAGCATTGTAAGGAAGATTTGATGGGCGTCGTACCAACTTTAAATAACTGGTTCAAGTACGTAGATGATAGAGTGTTGACATCCATCAAACCCATTAATCCTTCAGACAGCAAATTAAAGGAGTTCATACTGCGGCCATTAATAATGTCGGGACTCAAATCTACCTTGATAATAACGCACAGCAATTTTGGAGTTTTCCTTGCAAAGGAAATATTGGGACTTGATTATGCTTTGGAACTGGCAAAATATGTAGAGGGTTCAAACATAAATGAATTGCTACAATTTGTGAAACTCCGGGATAGATGGCAATACACACCAGATCTGCAACAATTAAAAAATATCGAAAATGGGCTTAATTAGTAACCTTTTTAAAAATCTATTCGGCAATAAAGAGCAAAAAGTAGAAGCAATAAAGCGGTCAGGTGATAATTATATGGCCAGGTATGAAAAAGAACGGGAGGAACGGATAGTAGCTGCAGAGGCGCGCCTCAAAGACTGGATGGTGACATCGCTGGAGGAAAAAGGAACGCTTCCTTTTAGCTGGGAGAGTGGCAATGACGAAGCGTTTGTATCTTTCCAGGACAAAACCGAATCTGAAGAGGATAATTTTGAAGATTTGGAAGAGTATATTATCGCCAAATTAGAAATACCCGACGCCGGTGAGTTTCAAATGAATGGCAATGGTACTATTTACATTGATAGCAATGTAGTAAAAGCAAAATATAGTTCCACGATGAAGGCGCTGGTTGATTTCAATGAAGAAACCGAAGAGGAGATTTATAGCGAAGAAGAACAGGATAGTGGCGAAAAGGTTTTGTTTACCCTTTGAATTTACGGGAAACAAAAAGTTTTACATCTCCCAACATTTCAAATAATGACAAACATAAATATCAAACTGATCAAAACAGAAGCGGATGACCTGAACAGCTTTTTTCAATTTCAGCTTGACCATGAAGCCAATTATTTAGCTGCGTTCACTGCCAGGGATCCCAATGATAAATCAGCATATATCGAGAAGTACACAAAGTTTTTGACTGACCCGTCAAAAATCATGCGTACAATAAAAATAAATGATGAAATAGTGGGTAGTATATCCAAATTTATGATTGAAAATGATGCCGAGATTACTTATTGGATTGACAGAAAATTTTGGGGGCAGGGAATTGCCACGACTGCACTTAAAGAACTTTTGAAAATTGAACCAACCAGGCCAATCTATGGACGTGTGGCATTTGACAATTATGGCTCACAAAAAGTGTTAGAGAAATGCGGGTTTGTAAAAATTGGAAAGGATAAAGGATTTGCAAACGCCCGGCAGGCAGAGATCGAAGAATATATTTATAAACTTACAGACTGACTACTTCCCGGCAAACAATCACTTTACAACTATGGAGAATAATAAAAGTGAGAACAAATCAAATGTGCCCGCTCAAAGCCCGTTTTCCCAAACATATTTTCATGGCACTAAGGCGGATTTGAAGATTGGTGACTTTATTGAAGCTGGTCTTAATTCAAACTATGGGCAAAGGAAGGAAGCGAAATATATTTATCTCACTGCTACCCTGGATGCTGCTATTTGGGGTGCTGAACTTGCTTTGGGTGAAGGACGTGAACGAATATATTTAGTGGAACCTACAGGCGATATTGAGGATGATCCCAACTTAACGGACAAAAAGTTTCCAGGTAATCCAACAATGTCTTATCGCTCGAAATATCCATTCAAAGTGGTAGGCGAAATTACAGTTTGGCAAGCCCATTCTACAGAACAGGTTAAAGCCATGAAAGACGGACTGGCAAAACTTAATGAACAGGGTATTGAAGCTATCGAGGACTAACGGTCAAAGCCATAGCATTCGTACCACCCAGAATATCGAGGCAAGACAAAGGAACACACCTACTACCCGGTCGAATCTTTTCTGGGTAAAAAAACTCTTCGTCTGGATATATTCTCCAAAGAAAACATACAATGCATAGCCTGTAAATGTAGCCGACCCAAGTCCCAGTACAAACAGTGTATAATGCAACGATTCTGGTTTCAGCAGGTTTTGAGAGATAAGATAGGTGGACCAAAAAATCCAGAATCCAAACTGAGCTGGATTCACCGCTTTTAAGGCCATGCCCAATAAGAATGCATGCATATTACCGTTGCCCTGTCTAACTTTCGGAGCTTTTTTCTTTTTGACCTTGCCAAACGACTTCACAAAAATATAAACGCCTGCGGCGAAAAATAAGGTAGCCATCACCCATTCGAGGATATCAAAAAGTAGTTTTTGTTTTACAAAGAAAGCAATCCCGAGCAAGGTAAGTCGGATGTAAATAATTTCTACGATTGATGCGCCCAATCCGAATAACAGGCCGGCAGTTTTTCCTTTCCTGACAGTGATGTCCATGGCAGTGGCGTTTAAGCCGCCGGGAATAAGCGTACCTACCAGGCTGGTAACATACCCACTAAAGAAAGAGATAATGAAACTTAGCATTCCGAAGTCTAAGATAGGAAGATGGTTGAATTAAAATTTAATTAGGGTAGCAGGCTGGATTTATAACCAAATGGTCTTTTCTGACTAACTTAGGAATGCAGTTCTTTTCTCACTGACAGTGAATACTGTTTATTAAGATCCGTCACCAGGGTGTGGTAAGAAGGAGATGTTTTGGAATTGTATCTTATTACCTTTTATATAAACAACTTTTATGAAACGAGCTTCTTTTCTTAAGTTTTGTTTAGCAATCGGCAGTCTTGCATCCATTCCGATTAAGATGTACGCAAAAAAATTTTCTAAGCCAAGAGTGAAAAAGGGTATCATGGTTGCAAATAACAGTGATCGTTTCGGTAAACCTTTGTCTCTCTTCGATGGTGATAAATTTTACTGTAAAGTTTCCGGTAAAGACACGGAGGGAGATCTTTACATCTTTGATTCAACCCGCCTCAAGGAAGGTGGCCCGCCATTACACTATCACTACGACCAGGATGAATGGTGGTACATAATATCAGGGGAATACCTTATTAAAATAGGTGAAGAAATTTTTCATGCCAAAGCTGGCGATTGCGTATTTGGTCCACGCGGAGTGCCGCACACATTTGCCAAGGTGGGTGAGGCGGAAAGCAAACTTATTATGTTGTTTCAACCTGCCGGTAAAATGGAAGATTGGTTTAATCTTGTAAGTGAAGGAAAAGTTGCTAAAATGACGGAGGAAGAGAAGGATAAAGCCAGGAAGGAACATGGGTTTGTGCACGTCGGGCCACCACTTACTTTCCTGAAGAAGTCATAAAATATTTTTTAGCGACGGGACATTTTTATTTTGTTTTGGCAAACACTTTTACAGGCTTAAATAGCCCCTCCGAGAAAACGCGAAATCCGGCTATTGCAAGCCCGGAATATTCTTTAAAACAAGTAAGGGCCATAAGATCAATGGCCCTTTTCGCGTAATATGCAAAAACAATTTTAAATTAAATCATCGATTCTTCGTCGCCCGCAATATCTCCCCGTAGGTCGGAATCTGCTGCATAATGGAAGCTCGTAAGGATGTGAGCAGGTATACTTCTGCCTGGTAGAATTCAAAAGCGATTAATGAATTGGTGGCCGCCTTGATCTTCTTATAATATGATTCAAGGGTTTTCTCCTGTTCTACACGATTGACGAAATAGGAGTTGGCAAGTGAATCTGCCACTGCTGGTGTCATGCGGCCGTACGACTGGGCTGTTCTTTCATACAGCTTCATCCTGTTTTTGGCAGTCGTCACATTTGATTTCTGGTATTCATCATACAATTTCCAGAATGCTATTGAATCTTTTCCACTCACATTTACCATTTTATCTATTGCTTCTCTTTTCTGTACACCAATTAAATTGATGATAGCTTCTGCTTCGGCATCCGAAGTCTGGGCATGGAGGTTTGTGATCGCAAATAAAGAAACCACGGAGAGGATGATTATTTTTCGTTTCATGGTAGTCATTTATTGCAAATAAGGTAATATCGCCCAGATGATAAAAGATATAGGGTATTTAACTGTTAAACGAGGCGGTTAACAATAAAAATCAATGCTGGGATTATAATTATGCGAAGTGAGTTTCGCGGATCGGGCGCAGATCTGTTTAATTAATCTGCGAAAAATCTGCTCAATCGGCGCAATCTGCGAGAAATGAAATCTC
>CBFGYO010000078.1:0-17921 GCA_965652975.1 uncultured Chitinophagaceae bacterium
CAACTTTTATCTTTTAGTTTTTAACTTTTATCTTAATTACCTTTGCCCCCTCACCAAATACTGTTGTAAAACAGCAAGCAATCATGAAAAAAAAGACAGCCCAGCAGTTTGGCAAGTTTGCCGCTAAAAAAAGTAATGCGGCCATCAAAGAACAATTCAAGCAGGAGAAAAGAAAAGAGAAAAAAGAACGGGAAGAGTTTTTTAATAAAAAGAAAGCAGAAGCCCGTGCTCAACGACCAGGCAACAATACCGGGTCCATACCTGCAGCGCCTGTTCACAATCGCCCCGTATCTACTGGCACAATGCCCCTCAATAAATTTATAGCTCATGCCGGCATCTGTGGCCGCCGCGAAGCTGCAGAAATGGTGAAAGATGGAAAAGTAAAAGTAAATAATGAACTCGTTACCGAACCCGGACACAAAGTGTCGCCTACCGATGAAGTGAAGTTTAATGGCAAGAAGATCTTCCTGGCGAAGAATCTTGTCTATATCCTGCTCAACAAACCCAAAGATTATATTACTACTACGGATGATCCGCAAAACAGGAAAACGGTGCTCGACCTTATCAGTCGCGGGCGTGCAACAAAGGAACGCGTATATCCTGTAGGCCGCCTTGATCGCAATACGTCAGGTGTACTGCTACTCACCAATGATGGCGAGCTGGCACAAAAGCTCACGCATCCAAGTCATGAAGTGCGGAAGATCTATGCGGTAACGCTCAACAAACCTTTAGAGAAAAAAGATTTTGACCAGATATTAAAAGGTGTTGTTCTCGAAGACGGTCCGGCAAGTGTAGATACGCTTGCGTATTCGGATGTAAAAGACAAAACCCAAATAGGGGTAGAAATACATAGTGGCCGCAACCGCATTGTGCGCCGCATATTTGAACACCTGGGATATGATGTAAGAGGTCTCGACCGCGTAAGTTTTGCAGGTTTAACCAAAAAAAATGTAGAACGCGGTAAATGGCGCTTCCTTAGCGAAAAAGAAGTACGTGATTTGAAACATTTTGGTAAAGGCAGGTAAAAAATTGGAGATGACGCAAGTGACTACGATAAAACTGAATGACTGGATAATTGCAGAAAACGACGATTACATCGCGCTAAACAAGCCATCAGGCCTGTTATCCATCCCCGATCGTGAGGGTAAGGAAATATCCCTGAAGAATGTTTTGAAAGAAAAATATGGCAACATCTTTACGGTGCACCGCCTGGATAAAGATACCAGCGGGCTAATCGTGTTTGCAAAGAATGAAGCAACGCATAAATTTTTATCACTTCAATTTGAAAGCCGGCAAACAACCAAGATCTATCATGGACTTGTAACCGGCGAACCACACGAAAAATCGGGGATGATCGAAGCTCCCATTATGGAACATCCGGCTAAGAACGGCACGATGATCATTCACAGAAATGGTAAAGAGTCGAATACATCATACGAGGTGCTGGAATCCTTTGGCGCCTACTCCTGGATGCGGTTCCAGATATTTACTGGCCGTACGCACCAGATACGCGTACATGCACTTCATCTTGGGCATCCCATCGTTTGCGATACGATATATGGCGATGGCAAACCATTATTACTCTCTTCGCTGAAGCATAAAAAATTCAAGCTGTCGAAGAATGAGCTGGAAGAACGGCCCTTGCTTAACAGGCTTGCGTTGCACGCTTCACTACTATCGTTTCGCACCCAACAGGGATCTGCAGTTGAGATGGTGGCTCCTTTACCTAAGGACTTGAAAGCGGTGTTGCAGCAGTTAAATAAGTGGAGTGCAAAATAATTTCCACCAGCCTATATGGGGTGAATATTCGAAGATACTGACAATAGCTTTTTCACCACATAGAATCATAGTCACAAAGATCAACATAGAGCTTACTAAAAGCTATGTTTACCTTTGTGACTATGATTCTATGTGGTGAAAAAAAACTACGACATTAAAAACTGTACAAAGCAATTATGATTTGTCTAAAGCCTGTAGAATGTCGGCTAGAATATCGTCAGTATGCTCCAGCCCTACGGAGATACGTATCAACCCAGGTGTAATCCCAACTTCAAGTCGCTCGGCTTCTGTAAGCTTGGAGTGCGTGGTTGATGCCGGATGGGAAGCAATACTCCGGCTATCGCCAAGGTTGTTTGTCATCGACAGCATCTGTAATGCGTTTAAAAACTTGCGTCCTCCATCGATGCCACCTTTTACTTCAAATGTTATTATCCCGCCGCCGTTGCTCATTTGCTTTTTGGCGATTTCATATTGCGGATGATTGGGAAGAAATGGATATTTCACCCAACTGATCTTCGCGTGCCCCTCGAGTTTAAGGGCGATCTTCATCGCATTTTCAGCGTGCTTATCCATGCGGATATATAAAGTTTCAAGGCTCTTGGTCAACACCCATGCATTAAAAGGACTAAGAGACGGTCCCGTGTTACGTACAAAGAGGTAAAGCTGCTGCACCAACTCTTTACTCCCTACAACTACACCTCCCAATACCCTGCCCTGGCCATCAATAAATTTTGTAGCTGAGTGCAACACAAGGTCTGCCCCAAAGCGCATGGGTTGCTGCACCGCGGGTGTGGCAAAGCAATTATCTACAACGAAAAGGATATTATGCTTTTTACATAACTGCGACAACCATTCGATATCTACAATGTCCAAACCGGGATTGCTCGGCGTTTCTACATAGAGCATTTTCGTTTTTGGAGTAATCAGTGATTCGATGCTGCCGGGATTATTCATATTAAAATAGGAATAGCTGATACCCCATTTTGGCAGATACTTGGTAAGTATAGTATGTGTAGAGCCAAATACTGCGGAAGCTGATATTATATGATCACCCTGGTTTAAAAATGTCATGAACGTAGAAAATATGGCTGCCATGCCTGTACCCGTAGCAATGCCATCTTCAGCTCCCTCCAGTGCGGCGATCTTGGTAATAAATTCATCTACTGTAGGATTGGAAAAACGACTGTATATATTTACTTCCAGCGAATCGTCGGCAAAAGCTGCCGCCATATCTTCTGCTGACTCATAAGTAAAGCTGCTGGTTAAAAACAGCGGAGTAGCATGCTCTTTCTCACCAGTTCGTGTTGTCTGAATACGGATTGCTTCTGTTTCCGGGTGTTTAGCTGGCATATACTTATCTATTGAACATTATTATTGGAGCACAAAGATACTGCAGGAATAATGTGAAAATGTGGAAATATGGGAATGTGACAACGGTTGCAGCTTGAAAATTCATGTCTGGATATCATACAACTTCATATGCGGAATATGCCATTTCCACATTCTCACACTTTCACATTTTCACATTAATATCGGTCAGGGTTTAGGAGTAATGGTAGGTTTGCCTTTCGATGCATCATAAAGATCATACCAGTCCTGCCGGTCCATATCGATCTTGAAAGCGTCGACGATGTTACGGATACGTTGTTCGCTGGTAGTACCAATCAATGGCAATGCACCCAACTTAATGAGCCAGGCTACGGCCACCGATTCGATATTAGCATTATAGGTTTTGCCCAACTGGCCAAGTTTGTAATGCACACGTACGGCAGTTTCGTCGGTACCGTTTTCTATCCGGCCACCTGCAAGAGGAGCGGCAGCGATGGGTCGCATATACCTTTGTTTGGTGTAGTCGATCTGCCCATTATCGAGCGCAGTTGTATTAAGCAAATTCAACTCGATATGATTTGTAACAATCGGCACCTTGAGGTAAGACGCCAGTAACTGGTGTTGGAAAACGGAAAAATTAGCAACACCGATATTCCTGATCTTCCCCGAACCGCGCAAACGTTCAAGCGTTAGTGCGGTTTCCTCCAAATCTGATAAGGGATCAAGCTGATCAAGTAAGAAAATGTCGATATAATCTGTACGCAATTTTTGCAATGAATTTTCTACGCTCGCCGTGATATGCGCTGCAGATGTATCGAGGTGTTGGACTTTAATACCGGGTTTGTTTGGATGTGGAATATTTACTCCACACTTAGTAAATAAAACAATGTCTTCGCGTCGGAACGAGCGATGCTTTATCACTTCTCCAAACAACTCTTCGCACTGGTACCCACCATACACATCGGCATGATCAAAAGTATTTATTCCAAGTTCCAGGCAATGGTTAACGATCCTTTCCATGGATGCTACACCGGTAGTACCGGTTTCCTCCCATCTCCAGAATCCATAAATAGCTGGCGACACTTTGGGACCAGAGTCGCTGAGATAGATTTTTTCCATACATCACGGTTTGAAGCTTTTACAAAATTATTTCTTTCTGAGGTCAAGATTATGGAAAAAAAATACCCTCGCTGCATGAATACTGCGGTAACGGTTGCCGGCAGCCAATTGCTGGAAAACGTTCATATAGCCAACCTGCAGATTATCGTGGTCATTTACCTGGTAGCTAAACCCGGCAAAAAAACGGTTTTGATCAAAATAGTTATAGACAATTTCCTTCCCGAAGTTCACATGTACCTCATCATTTAATACAAAAGATACACTACCCCGTTTGAATGGCTGCTTACCGAGAGCAAATTGCGAAAAGAAATTATAACGTATCCTGTAATTGAACAGGTACCCGTCGGCCAGTTCACCATTATCAATCTTCCTGCGCCATCGCTCTTCCAGCCTGAACCATTGCATAAGGCGTATTCGTTTATACCTGTTGTGCCACTGCACCTGTTGCCAGGCACGATGTTCGGGTTGTGATACATCTGGATGGTTTTCGGCAGGGAAATGGTTGATATAAGCATAACCAAGCGTGGCTTTCACATCGTCGCGCACATAATAAGTGAGTCCTATTCTCGCAATGCCCTGCGAAAAATTAGTAAAAAAATCCTCCTTTGTTCTTAGCTGGAGGTCGAGCCAGGCTCCCCATTTATTGGAAAACCTCGCCTGGTTGAAATAACCAAGCCATACCTGTTGCACACTTGTCGTTTGTTTATCCTGGGCAAATAATTGAGCCGGGAAACAAAACAGTATGATCAAAATAATAGAGCGGATAAATTGCATAGTTATAAAAATACCATTTATAATAAATAAGGCATCCCGGGGAACCGGGACGCCGTCTCTCTAACGAATACTTGCTTCAAACAGCCTTTTTACTTATTTAAGAGTCCATCGACGGTGATGGCTACATAATAAATTGCACCAATTGTAGGTCCGGCGGCATACTGGATGTAACGTTTATTGAAAATGTTTGCACCGCCGGCTTTGATATTTGTCTTCCAAACTGGTACGCGCAATGTCACCTGCGCATCCACAGTCTGATAGGCAGGCACCTGGCCGTTGGCAAGAGGACTTTCCCATAAGAAAGCATCCTGCCATCTCCAAACGATATTAAATCCAAGATTTTTTATCACTTCCCTGTTACCAAACGAAACGTTGGCCACCCAGTTGGGAGTGTTGAAGCCGGTAACGAATACATCACTGGTTTCATTCGCTTTTATTTCGTTGTAATTAAGATTACCGGCAATTGTATACTTCTTATGAAAGTTCCAGGTGAGTCCGAGTGAAGAACCGAAGTTCTTGTACTTGTTTTTTGCATTTGTATACACACGATAACGTACCTGTTTGCTCCGGTTGGCAGCAAGCATATCAATTGCCGATGCATCGGTAGTTACTTTATCCGTCGTTGGTACTGATACTTCTACCTGGCCAAGAAAGCCATCGTACACATTACTATAAGCATCCCAGTCGATCACCAGTTTATTCTCAAACAATACCGATTTGTACCCGATCTCAAATGAATTGATACGTTCAGGGCGAGTAGGTGAAAGCGCAGTTACCTGCAGTAATGCTTTATTATTTATCGCCGCCTGGTTGGCCGTGGCACCGGCCGTTACATCCGCATTCACTTTTGCATTGAATGCATTCACGGATGCAAGGGTGTATGAATTGTCAAGATAACCGAGTCCTTCATTGATATACGAAAGCCCGCCCACCCTGCGTACATTTCCATTGTTTACAAATGATAGTGCTTCGAAGAGTGCCGGGAACCTGAAACCATTCTGGAACGATGCCCGGAAATTATGTTTTTTAGCGGCAGTATAAACGGCAGCAATGCGCGGATTGAATTTAGGATCAAACTCAGGGTTATAGTCCAGGCGTAAAGACCCAAAAACTTTTAGCTTTTCATCGAAAAATGTCTTTGTTGCCTGCACGAACCCGCCAATTTTTTTATAATAAACATTATTGCCAAAACCACCATCTTTCTCCGGCTTATTACGGTCAGCAACCGGCCGTGAAAAATCGACAAAGTTGTTACCATCAGGTATCACTTCATAAATGCGTGCATCAGCACCCACAAGGAGGTGTAAGAATTTTATTTTCTCTTCGAAATCATATTGCGCGTCGGCATGGTAGAGTCGGCTCTTTTGTGATAACCAGGCTCCTCCGGTACTGGGCGCGCCTGCAATACCCGCATTGATGTGGTCCCAGTTGTTGATGCCGATGATCGTGTCTTTTAAACGATCAAATGCAACAGTGCCAGGTTCAACCCTGCCCGCATCCGCAACAGCACGTGCATTACGCATGGCAGTTGCCAGGTCCACTCCCGCATTCAGATCAGTTTGCAGTTTGCTTTTGAATTTTGCTCCCCACGCGCTATTTGAGAGCTGCGTCAACTGCAGGTTGTCGGCAAGAGGTTTTAGGTTATACGAATCACCGGTGTTTTCCAACGACACATAAGTGCGTACGGTATAATTGTGTCCGCGCAGTTCCAGTTTATGATTTTGTACAACTACATTATCGAGCTGGATCTTATTACCGCGTTGAAACACGCCATCCATTTTTCCTACACGATAGCTATAGGATAATTCTGCATTATCGTGAATACGATAGTGTACCGCCGCATCCAGTTTTATATTATCCACTCTTGGATTTACCAGGTCTTTTTCCCAATAGCCGGTTCTACGAAGGATAAATGTCTTGCTGCCGCCATTATAATTCACGCCATTAATGGTTACGGCATTATTATTCTCATCGCCATACCTGTTCCACGCATCATATGCGGGGTTGTTCGCCGCACCCGACAGTTCAGGGTATGCAGGATTGGCGGTGTTCAATGTATTTGGATTCTGATCCGTCGTATTATTGGATTGCCAGTCAATACCCGTGAAATAACTGAAATTGACTTTAAACGCAAACTTATTATTGAATGCCTTTGCATACCGAATAGCCGTTTCTGTTAACACACTGGCGTCATGATCCCTGTTGTCAACATGATTTATACCTGTTTTCTGATATACACTCAATCCCTGGTGTGTGAATGGGCTTTTGGTAAGCAGGTTTGCCATACCATTGATCGCATTCATACCATATAATGCAGATGCGGCGCCCGGCGTAATTTCCACACTTTGGATATCCAGTTCCGTGGGACCAATAGCGTTACCCAATGGCACACCAAGCGTGGCAGCCTGCATATCCACACCATCTACCAATTGCATAAAGCGAAAGTTGTTGGGGATATTGAAACCTCTTGTATTAGGCACTTTAAATGTAAGACTGGAAGTAGTCATTTGCACGCCCTTTACATTTTCCAGCGCGTCGTAAAAGCTGGGTGCGGCTGTTTCCCGGATAGCACGTATATCAAGCTTTTCAATTGCTACAGGTGACTTCAATATACTCTCTGCGACACGGCTCGCCGAAACTACCACTTCACTTCCCAGTACAGTCTGTGTTACCAATTCAATCTGCAGGTTGGAACCGAGACTCTTTACTTCATACTCCTGTTGTTGAAAACCTATGGAAGAAAAAACAAGTGTAAATGGAAATTTTGATTTTGTACGTAGCACAAATTTACCGGAGGCATTGGTGATGGCACCATTAACAGTGCCCTTTACCTGTACACTTACATCCTGGAGCGGAAGCTTATGCTCCTGGTCGGTAACTACACCGGAGACTTCAATAACTGTATTTTCCTGGGCTGGTAAAGTACCAGCTCCAAATGCGAACAAAGCGAATAGCAAGTAACTAATTCTTTTCATGATTATCGGGCTGTTGGTTTTGACAATAAATGATCATAACAGTTTTTGAAACTGCTTTTCAAAATGGCTATTACAATCGTTCGCAGGTTATTGCTACGGGATGAATACCCGTGCATAAAATTCTGGATGAAGTATTTCGTATTCGCTGTAGAGAGCATCAAAAATAATAGGGTTTTATTACTCTACCAATTTTATAGACTATTAATTTATAAAAATATTTTTCCATACCTATTTAATTTTTTAAAATGATTTGACGAGGATGCGAATGCTCCAGATAACGACTATTAGTCCCAGGAGAATAAATGATGCCTTTCGCGGAAGCTTTCCCGAAAGTTTAGCAGCTATTGGCGCCGCTATGAGACCGCCGATAACTAATGCAACGATCACCTGCCAGTGTTGTACACCGATCAGTGTAAAAAAAGTAAATGCACTGGCCAGCGTTACAAAAAATTCAGTCAGGCTTACTGAACCCACCACGTACCGCGGCGTTCTGCCCTTGGTGATGAGTGTGGAGGTCACAATCGGTCCCCAACCACCACCGCCAAATGAATCCAAAAAGCCACCGGCACCGGCCAGCCAGCCATAGCGGCGAAATTTCTTTTTGGCCTGCATATGTTTGAATGCAGTGATAAAAATCTTAATGCCCAGGAATAAAGTATACGCTGCCATGAGTGGGCGGATGTAGCGGATATGTGTCTCTCCAAATTTCACTAATAATATTGCGCCCAAAACGGCGCCGATTACTCCCGGTATAAGGAGTGCCTTGAACATCTTCTTATTTACATTGCCGAACTTATAGTGACTATAACCCGAGGCGCCGCTTGCAAACATCTCAGCCGTATGTATACTCCCGCTAATTGCTGCGGGACTTACATTTGCTGACATCAACACGATAGCACTGGTAACACCATATCCCATGCTGGTCGCTCCATCTACAAGTTGGGCCAGGAAACCTGCAAGCACCATCCATTCGAAATTAGGATCGAGTGTGCGGTAAAAGGAAACGGCATCGTTGGCCATGGTTTGAAACGGCAAATAAGAAAATATAAAATGCCCGATCAACATTAGTGCGAATGCGATAAGTGAGTAAGTCGCGATCTTCTTCCAGCGTTGTTCGCTAAGCGCATTTTCCTTATCTACAAGGATCTTGGTAATAGAATTAAGTTTTTTTACTTTATCACTAAAGTTGCCATTTAGCCTGCTCCGAACAGTATGGAGATTATCAATTACTTCATCCAATTCGCGGGGAAGCGCGTCCTGCAATACTTCCTTGATACGTTTGGCAGCAGTAGGCGATTTGCCATTGGTAGATATGGCAATCTTCAAATTTCCTTTCTGCACGATGCTTCCCAGGTAGAAATCACAAAGCTCAGGTGTATCGGCCACGTTAAGCAATACCTTTCTTTCTTTTGCGACCACGGTAATTGCTTCATGCAGGGAAGGATCATCTGTTGCAAGTATGGCTAAATCTTTTCCATCGAGATCTGATGTTTCAAACTCTTTTTGAAATATGGCACACTTTGGGTGTCGATCCAATATTTCACGTACTTCGGGCCGGATATTAATAGCAACAACTGCAATACTTGCGCCAGGTGAATTTGAAAGCAGTGCCTGTAATTTCTCATAAGCAACATGCCCGCCGCCTACAAGCAGGATATTTAACTGTTCCAGTTTCAGGAAAACGGGATACAATTGATTCTTGCCTTTTGATGCCTGGTCGGTCATGCTTATTATTTCGGTTTGACTATCCATTCAATTTTCATTTATAGCACAGATGTTTCTTCCTGCACAATGTTTTTTCTCCATACAAAATCCCCAAACGTTTCACCATTGTTGCGTTCACGGCTGTATAGGCCAAATAGTGAATCAAGCTCGGCAAGAATGGCTGGTTCGTCGAGGCTATCCTTATATTTCCTATTCAATCGTAATCCGAGCCGGTCACCTCCCAGGTGTAAGTTATATTCACCATATGCGGTACCAATAAATCCAATTTCCGCGAGTACAGAACGCCCGCATCCGTTGGGGCAGCCCGTCATCCGTACACTGATCTCTTCAGTATCGATACTATGCTTTGTGAGCAATGGTTCTATTTTGCTGATTAATGTGGGCAGGTAACGCTGTGCCTCTGCCAGGGCAAGCGGACAGGTATTAAATGCGACGCATGCTATCGAGTTTCTGCGAACAGCACCCGCCTGGTTATTATGCGTAGTTAGTCCAAAGGAATGAAGTAGTTGATCAATTACCTCCTTATCCTCTTCGGCAACATCACTGATAATAATATTTTGACTCGCTGTAAAGCGAAAATTTGATTTCCCGGTCTTTGCTATTTCGAGCAATGCGGTTTTAAGTGGTAGTTCCTTACTATCCAGTATGCGTCCATTTTCCACGAATATGGTATAATACCATTTGCCTTCGTGGTTTTGTTCCCATCCATAATAATCTCTTCGTTCCGTAAAAGCATATGGCCTGGCTTCGGCTAACTTAAAGCCGCATCTTTTTTCCAATTCCTCCCTAAACTCTGCAACACCCAGCCGGTCGATGGTATATTTCAACCGTGCGAGTTTGCGATCACTACGGTTGCCATAATCACGCTGTATGGTCATTACTTCATATACAGCCTTCAATAATTTTTCTTCACTATCGGCAAAACCGATGATCGTGGCGAGCCTGGCATAAGTATTAGGGTTACCATGCGTGGTACTGAGTCCTCCGCCCACAGCTATATTGAAACCTTTCAGCTCATCATTCTCAATTACAGCGATAAGGCCGATATCATTGGCAAATACGTCCACTTCATTGTTAGGAGGAATTGCAATTGCGATCTTGAATTTGCGTGGTAGATAACGATCCTGGTAAAGGGGATCTTCCTCAGATTTTTTATCGGCAATTTGTTCTTCATCCAACCATATCTCATAGTAAGCCTTCGTCTTCGGCAGTGCAAGTGTGCTGATCTTGTCAGCATAGGCAAAAATAGTTTCGTGCATCAGTGATTGCTTTGGATGTGCACTGCAGATCACGTTCCTGTTCACATCACCACAAGCAGCAATAGAATCAAGTTGTAGGGTATTGAAGGATTGTATGGTAGGTTTTACATGTGATTTTAAAATACCGTGCAGTTGCACCGTTTGTCGCGTAGTAACTTTAATGGTACCTGTGCTATGTTCGCCGGCGATATGATGCAGTCCGATCCATTGTTCCGGTGTCAGGAACCCTCCCGGCAGGCGCAGGCGGATCATGTAGGAATAAAGCCATTCAAGTTTTTTTGCGCTACGCTCCTCCCTCCGGTCGCGATCATCCTGCTGGTATAAACCGTGAAATTTTATCAGCGACTGATCGTCTTCCCGCAACGCACCCGTAACATCGTCCTTCAGGCTCTCGGCAAGAGTGCCCCGTAAACCATCGCTTGCGGTTTTTATTCGCTCAACTGCCGAAAGGTTATTTTTTTGACTCATAATATTCCTGGTTCATGATTTCCGTTCGTTACCGCGATCACGTTTAATACACGTCTTTCTCATACCGACCCGCGTCCTTCAGGTACTGCAAATATTTTTTTGCTTCTTCATACGTTTTGCCACCCTGCTCTTCAAAAATTTTTATTAAGCTGTGTTCTACATCCTTGCTCATCGGATCACGCGTGCCGCTGAGGTACACGTAAGCTCCATTGTCGATCCATTGGTATAATTCTGCAGCCTGTTCCTGCATCCGGTGTTGCACGTAGATCTTTTCAGCCTGGTCGCGCGAGAATGCCAGGCTCAACTTTGTCAATACACCCGTGCTTAAAAAATTTTGCAGTTCCAACTGGTAAAGGAAATCGGAAACAAAATGTTGTTCGCCAAAGAAGAACCAGTTCTTACCGTTAGCGCCACTTGCATCGCGTTCTGCAAGAAATGAACGGAAAGGAGCAATGCCAGTGCCGGGACCTATCATTATCACATCCTTTTCAGGAGCCGGCAACCGGAATCCCCTATTCTTATGAATATAAAAGTTGATGGCCGTGCCTGCAGGCAATTCGCCCAGGAAGTCGCTGCAAAGTCCAAAACGCTGCTCTTCCTTTACCCGGAAAGAATGGCGGCTTACTGTCAGGTGTATCTCCTGCATTCCATGTGCGGCCGGCGACGAAGAAATGGAGTACAGCCTGGGCGCAATAGCAGATAGTAATTGTAACACTTCCACAAACTGTTCTGCACTCTTCGTTGGATAAATGCGCAACAGGTCAACCAGGTCCATGCGCACGTCCGGAATTTCCTGCTGTACAATTGCCGCGTACTTCTTTATCGTTGACGAAAGCAGGTAGCATATATTGAGATGGTTAGTAAGTAAATCTTCTACAGTTGCTTTCACTTTCGCCGTTTCTACCAGCAGGTTCCTGTCGATACCGGTAGACTTTATAATATGATCTACGATAATTTTTTTATTAACGGGTATTATAGCAATGGCATCTCCAGCTTCGTATTCAACATTTTCCGCAGTCGTTATTTCGATGTGGTAGGTCTCTTTATTCGATCCCCTGTCATTCAGGTTGATATTGGTAGAAATTTTTCCATCGTAGAATTTTCTTCCGGCGCTTTTCTTCAGGCCAGCAGCTTCCTTTTTTACAGGCTCCTGCACATGTTCGTTCTCCAGCTTCTTCAGCACCTGTGCAAACCATTCCACGGCATCATCTTCGTAGTCAATATCGCATTTCTGAACAGGTATTAACCGGCGACCACCAAATTTGTGCAGTTGTGCATCTACATCCACTCCTGTTTTGCAATACTGCGGGTAAGAAGTATCGCCGAGCGCCAGTACACTATACTTCATGTTCGGCAGCGCCAATTGCTGTGTATGGATATAATCGTAAAATTTTTTCGCCCCTACTGGTGGTTCGCCTTCACCCTGCGTGCTTATCACGACAAAAAAGTATTCTTCCTTTTCAAGATCAGTGAGCCTGTATTGGTCCAGTCCCGCCAGCTTGGTGATGACACCACTCTTTTTTGCAATCCCCGCAAGTTGTGTAGCCACGCGTTTGGAGTTACCAGTTTCGGTACCAAATACCAGCGTGATTTTTTTTACTGCAGTGGCGGGTGCCTGGGATTGCAATGCCACAGCTCCTCCAGAAGATAATTCCCTTTCTATAGCATGACCGTTACCATTACCATTGGATACCAAACCGGATAAATAACCATTTATCCAGATCAGCTCCTCCTTGGTTGAAGTACTAACCAGCTCCTGTAATTTTTTTAATCGTTCACCTGCCAGCATCTTGAACTGCATTTTGTGTTAATTCCTTAAAAACACTGCCTTTATCTTTCTTTGATACATACCAATTGAATTGTGCGTGCAACTTTACTACATCCCCGATGATGACCAGCGAAGGGGAACTGAATTGCCGTTCTGCAAAATCATTCACGCAATTTTGCAGTGTGCTTATACTCACCTGTTGATGCCGGGTAGTTGCCTGTTCAATCACTGCGAGTGGTGTGGCCGGACGTTTAGAGTACCTCAACAATAATTCGGTAAGTGAAGCGAGACTTTTGGCAGCCATATAAAATACAAGCGTGTCGCCACTTGTAGCCAGGCTTTTCCATTTTTCCGTGCTGTAATAACTGCATGGATTGAACGTAATGAATTGAACGGCCTTTGCATAGCCGCGTGCAGTAAGCGGTATACCGGCATATGCAGAAGCTCCTGAAGCGGCAGTGATGCCGGGAATAATTTCAAATGGAATGTCATTGGCCGACAGGCTGATCAACTCATCAAGTACATTGCTATAAAATGCGATATCCCCTCCTTTCAAACGCAATACTATCTTTCCATTTAATGCGTGACCGACGATCAGTTTGTTGATATCATCCTGTGCCACCGATGCATCATGATATCCCTGCTTACCCGTCATCAGCACCAATGCTTCAGTAGAAGCATACTGGTCGATGATGGCTGGATTAACAAGGCGATCTACAATAATCACTTCAGCTATTGCCAGTGCTTTTTGCAGCCGGATAGTAATCAGGTCCGCATCACCCGGACCCGCTCCAGCCAGTATTACCCTTCCTATTGTTCTGTCATTCATCATTAGTCCACTATATTACTAGAGTTAATAAGCAAAAAATTTTATTGAACCAATACAGCCGCCACGGTGCTATTGCTTGTTTCGTCGATCAGGATGGCACTTCCATTTACACTAATCCTGTCGTAGGGATCATACACCAGCGGCGCAGCCGTCTTGATAGTGGCTTTTACCACTTCGTTTAGTTTTACAGCGCCGTCTACCGCATGTTGTTGGAGTGTGTTAACGTCCAGTTTGTACTCAATATCTTTCACAACAGCCCGCACAAGCCTGCTATTGTGTTGCAGGTAATATTTATTACCCGCTACCAATTGTTTATCACCCAACCAGCACAACACTACTTCCAGCTCATTGCTTACAACAGGTAGGTTATCGGATTTTACAATTGAATCGCCGCGGCTGATATCAATGTCGTCTGCCAGTTGCAATACGATAGCCTGCGGTGCGAAAGCCTCGTCTACTTCTATGCCACCGGTTTCGATGGTTGCAATTGTTGTTTCATAACCTGCGGGCAGCACCGTTACTTTATCACCTTTTCTGAATATCCCACTTGCCAATTTGCCTGCATAGCCACGGTAATCGTGCAATGCTTCTGTTTGTGGACGTATTACAAATTGTACCTGGAACCGGGTGTCGGTATAATTGGTATCGTTGTCCACCTCTACTTCTTCCAGGAATTGCAGCAAGGGTTTGCCATCGTACCAGTCAATATGCTCGGACCGGTCAACGATATTATCCCCGTTGAGTGCGCTGATCGGGATATAGGTCACGTCTGTAAGGCCCAGTTGCTTTGCTACTTCAGCGTATTCGATAACTATATTGTTGAAAATATCCCGCGAATAATCCACTAGGTCCATTTTATTTATAGCAACCACGACATGAGGAATTTTAAGCAGCGATGCAATGATCGAATGCCTGCGTGTTTGCTCCACAACGCCCAGGCGGGCATCTACCAGTATTATGATCAGGCTTGCATTGGAAGCACCCGTGATCATGTTTCGCGTGTATTGCACATGTCCCGGTGCATCAGCTATAATAAACTTCCTGCGTGGAGTGGTAAAATAACGATAGGCCACATCAATGGTAATTCCCTGCTCTCTCTCAGCCCTTAAGCCGTCAGTCAGCAAGGCAAGATCAACTGATCCATCTGTCCTGTTCTTTGTCGATTTCTCCAATGCTTCCAGTTGATCAACAAGAATATTCTTGCTATCATACAAGAGTCTGCCGATAAGGGTACTTTTTCCATCATCAACACTGCCGGCAGTAATAAAACGTAATAAGTCCATAATATTCTTTTAATGTGCTTTAAGCTGCAGGCTACAGGATTCAGGCCGCAGGCTTTAACCTAAACTATTATCTATTACCTATTTCACTATTATCTATTTCAAAAGTATCCATTCTTCTTCCTGTCTTCCATCGCTGCTTCTGTCACTTTATCATCTATACGGGTTTCGCCTCTTTCACTTATGCGCGTGGAAATAATTTCGTTGATCACCTCATCAATGGTCGTAGCTGTTGATTCTACTGCAGCAGTACATGTCATGTCACCTACCGTGCGATAACGCACGTTCCTGGTTACGACCCTGTCTGTTTCGTCGAGGCGGATAAATTCAGATATGGCAATCAACTGTCCATCGTATTCAATCATCTGCCGCTTGTGTGAAAAATAAATAGATGGTAAATCAATTTTCTCTTTTCTTATATAATTCCACACATCCAGTTCGGTCCAGTTGCTGATAGGAAACACCCGCACATTTTCACCTTTATGTATCCTTCCGTTGTAAGTATTCCATAATTCAGGTCTTTGCAGTTTGGGGTTCCATTGACCGAATTCATCGCGTACCGAGAAAATTCGTTCCTTGGCCCTTGCTTTTTCTTCATCCCTCCGGGCTCCGCCAATACATGCATCAAACCCAAACTCTTCTATCGTATCCAGTAGCGTATAAGTTTGCAACCAGTTGCGACTCGCAAATTTTCCCTTTGGTTCAGTGAGTTTGCGTTTTTCTATTGTATCCTCTACTTTCCTCACCACGAGGTCGGCCTGCACCTTACTTGCAAGCTGATCCCGAAAATCAAGTGCTTCGGAAAAATTATGTCCTGTGTCAATATGCACCAGTGGAAACGGTATTTTGCCGGGAGCAAATGCTTTCCGGGCCAGGTGTACGAGCGTTATTGAATCTTTGCCACCACTGAAGAGTAAGGCTGGTTTTTCAAATTGCGCCGCAATTTCCCGGAAGATATATATGCTTTCCGCTTCTAACTGCTCCAGGTAGTCGAGATGATATTTGTTCATGCTTCTGTCTTTAATCTACCGTTTCAGTAGACTTTTAGGGTAAAAAATTTTACCGGCCTGCTTTTATTGTCGCTTCATGCAGCCCGCATTCTTTCTGCGACGCTTCCCACCACCACCTGCCCGCACGCGGATCCTCACCAGGCTCAATGGCACGTGTACACGGTGCACACCCGATACTGAAAAATCCTTTATCATGCAAACGGTTGTAGGGAACATTGAATTCGTTGATATATTCCATTATCTCGTCGTAGCCCCAATTGATAAGGGGATTGAACTTATACAACTGTCTATCCTCCATCCATTCGATCATGGGCATATGCTCGCGGTTGCCCGACTGGCCTGCGCGCAGGCCCGTAATCCAGACTTTAGCACCCTTCAATGCCCTGTTAAGCGGTTTAACCTTCCGGATCTGGCAGCATAATTTTCTATTTTCTACCGATTCGTAAAAGCTGTTGATACCCTTGTTCAGCACAAATTCTTCCACATCGTTTGCGTCGGGAAAATAAACATGAACAGGTTGCTTGTAACGGGCAATGGTGCGATCGAGCAACTCGTATGTTTCAGTAAATAATCTGCCCGTATCGATTGTAAAAATCTTCACGGGCAAATTATTTTTAAAAATTGTATCAGTGATCACCTGGTCTTCCTGCCCCAATGAACTTGAAAATACCACCTGTCCCGGAAAAAGTTCAGCCATAAGCTTCACTGCTCCGGGTAACGAGCTGGATTCAATTTCACTTATAAGTTCAGGAGTCAGCATCAAAGATTGGGTTGCGGAGTATAGCGGAGGTAAGGTTTAACAACTTTAACTCCCTTAGGAAATTTTTTAATAGCATCTTCCGTGCTTACGGCAGGTACTACTATTACATCTTCACCATGCTTCCAGTCGGCCGGTGTAGCCACACTGTGATTGGCTGTAAGCTGTAAGGAATCGATTACACGCAATACCTCAACAAAATTTCTGCCTGTAGATGCCGGGTAAGTGATCATGAGCTTTACCGTTTTATCGGGACCGATCACAAACAGCGAACGCACAGTAGCAGTTGCCGATGCTTCAGGATGGATCATGTCGTAAAGTGTTGCCACTTTCCTGTCTTCATCTGCAATAAGGGGAAAATTAACAACGGTATTTTGTGTTTCATTTATATCCTTTACCCAGCCTTCGTGTTTATCCAACGGATCAACACTTACTGCCAGCACCTTTACGTTGCGTTTGGCAAACTCTTCTTTCAACAAAGCGGTTTTACCAAGTTCCGTTGTACATACCGGTGTATAATCTGCAGGATGAGAAAACAGGATGCCCCAGCCATTGCCGAGGTATTCATAAAAATCAATCTCGCCAGCAGTTGTTTTCGCTTTGAAATTAGGAGCTGCGTCTCCAAGACGTAATGCCATAAAATAAGAATTTATTGAAAACAAAAATAGGTTGAAATTATTACCCCACCAAGTTGGTGGACTGATATTCTAACAGTATTCTAACAGAATATTATACAGCAACCGAACAAACGTTGTGTTTGCAAGAACGAGAGCGGGAAACAGAGCGGGAGCGAGGGAGGAAGTGTATGAGTGAATGAAGAAGAGCGGGAAACAGAGCGGGAGCGAGGGA
>CBFGYO010000079.1:0-17740 GCA_965652975.1 uncultured Chitinophagaceae bacterium
GGCAGTTGCCCAATAAGTCCTGCCCCGGTATGCCGGAATGGATTTTCGAGTGCAATTATATCAAAAGCAGGCTCTTCGTACGGGTGCGCTTCAAGCAATTGCCTGGTCATTGTCGATTCCAGCCAGGCTGGAAAGATGACTTCAATTTTCATCTCCTGTTCCCGGTGCTGTGAGCCCTGTTTGCCTACATACGGGTCTGTGCCGGTGCCGGCTTTAAAAGTTCCCGTGCCCTCGGAATTGAAACTGCATTCGCTATAGTTGCCGATGTGCCCGCCACCTGCACTAAATAGAGCCGCCCGCACTTCACCAGCCTGGGAAACCGGTACAAACGTAAAAAGTTTTTTAAGCGTATTAGGTTTGGGTGCAAGTATCGCTGTATTACCGAGCCCGATTTTCCTGGCTAGGCGATCATTCACACCATCGATCATATTATCGAGATTAGTGTGAATAGCATAAATGGCGATATCGTTTTTAATAGCGGTTATAATTGTCCTTTCCACATAAGTATTTCCATTAATTTTTTTTAAACCGCCGAAAATAATGGGATGATGAGCTACTACGAGATTACAATTTTTAGAGATCGCCTCATTTACCACATCTTCGGTGGCATCTAATGAGCATATAATGCCTAAGCACTCCCAATTTTTATTTCCGGTAATGAGCCCTGCGTTGTCATAAGTTTCCTGGAGCGAAGGGTGCGCCAGCAATTCGAGGGAAGAAATGATTTCGCCGATTTTCATACGACAAGTTAAGTAATTGAAGGATTCAGGAGATTGCGCTTACGTCGTTTTAGTTAACTTTGAAATCATGGCCCTCAACCCCCAACAACAACAGCTTATTATTAGCGCACTGGATAAAGCGAAGGAGAAAGAGGATGAAAGCAATTTAAGCCGTTACAGGCTCGCAAAGGAAACGATGCGCAACCGGCGCTCCCTGTGGGTCAACATCAGGAGCGGAATGTTTATGACCCTGGGAATTTTTTCGGCCGGATTTGGCCTTGAAGGTTTCCTGATCCCCAATGGCCTGATCGATGGCGGAGTTACGGGTATCTCGCTTTTGACAAACAGGGAAACGGGTATTTCTTTTTCCATACTCATCTTACTGATCAATATCCCCTTTATTCTTTTAGGCTGGAAGCAAATAGGAAAAGGATTCAGTATCAAAAGTATTCTATGCATTACCGTCCTGGCCATCGTAGTTGAGTTCGTGCACTATCCCATAGTAACGAATGACAAAGTGCTGATCGCTGTATTTGGTGGCTTTTTCCTTGGGGCTGGTATTGGACTTACAATTCGCGGCGGCGCCGTAATTGACGGCACGGAGATACTCGCCATTTTCCTCAACAGGAAGCAAAGCATTTCTGTCGGGGATTTTATTATGTTGTTCAATATCGTGATCTTTTCCGTAGCTGCTTACCTGCATTCGGTCGAAATGGCGCTGTACTCCATCCTTACCTATATGGCTGCGGCCCGAACGGTGGATTTTATACTGGAGGGTATTGAGGAGTTTACCGGCGTGACGATCATCTCACCACACAGCGCGGAAATTGCCGATTTTATTAAGAACAAGATGGGCCGGGGACTTACGATCTACACCGGCAAAAAAGGTTTCGGCAAAAGAGGTGAAAGCCTGACAGCAACTGACATTATCTTTACAGTGGTAACGCGCCTGGAGATCAGCAGGCTTACTCACGAAGTGGAAAAGATCGATCCGAACGCTTTTGTGGTCATGCAAAGCATTAATGACACACGCGGAGGAATGGTGAAAAAACGTCCATTAAGTCATTAAGACCTGTGCTAAAATCTTTGTTTAACGAATCTAAATCTTTTGTATCTTTTCTCCCCCTTCCACCCTCTGGATAGCTGCTTATCCTTGTAAAAAAATAATTCAACTTGTTTGCCATGCTTAAAAGAACTAAAGGTCTTCTCCTGCTTTCGCTGCTCGTAGTAACCGGCCTGGCAGGAGCATTAAATGATCCGGCGATCACATCCCGGGAAAGAAAAGTGTCGGCCAATTTGATGAAAGAAACAAAAGCAGAGTTGATAAAAAGCGTGAAGGGATTGTCGGAGGCCCAACTAAATTACAAGCCGGCCGCCGATCGCTGGTCGGTAAAGGAATGTGCATACCACCTTGCTGTAACAGAAAAGGCTCTCTGGCAACTGCTGGAAATGACCATGAAGGCGCCTGCAAACCCAGAGAAACGCGCGGAGATAAAAGTAACTGACGAGGATTTAGTAAAAATGGTAGAAGATCGTAGCGAAAAGAGAAAAACTTCGGAAATGCTGGAACCGAAAAACGCAGCTTTCAAGTCGCTGGATGAAGCAATGACGGAATTCAAGACATTGCGTACCGATCATATCAAATACATTAAGACCACTACCGAAGACCTACGCAATCATGTGGCCCAAATGCCATTTGGCTGGATAGATTGCTACCAACTTACGCTAATGATAAGCGCGCATACCAACAGGCACACCAAGCAACTGAATGAAGTGAAGGCAGATCCAGGCTTTCCAAAACAATAGCTTACTCAAGGTTGAAAAACCTGGGCCCCACTATTCCCGTAAGAATTTGGGGCCGTTTTTTTTGAGATAAAAGTGAAAAGATAAGAGATAATAGTGGGTGTACTTATTCATAATTTTCCCATCTCTATTTCTTTGCTGATATTCTCTCCAATTGATTATTATTTTTTAAAGTAGTTAAAAAGCTTTGCCGGTTACGGTCTTTTCAATTAATAGCATTTTTCCATCAATGGTCATTCCTTCTACTACAATTTTGTAAGTGCTGCTGCGGTCGTTATTATAAAAAACTACAGGTATTTGTTGATTTACGCCGGAAACAAAATTATCGGGCAGCCACTGCAGGGTGGTTCGATGGTCAGCCGTTGCTTTATCGGCGATAGGAAGTGAATAGTCGGGTGCATAAAATTCCTTGATGACGGAATAGCCTGAATAGCGAATCACTTCCCCGGCAGATGGAAGGGATTTGAAAAGATCTTCACCTTTCTTTAGATATACAGCAATGGCACCCCCTGCCCCTCCACCTGTAGAACCGATAAAGTTGCTATATACTTTGACCATCGCAATCTGGCTGGGATGAATAAAGGCCACGGTAGTAGCATCTGCCGGCACTTCATCTAAAAAAATATCCATGCCCTGGTTGCCCAATGCGCTTATCGTAACGTTTTGCCGGAAGTACGCAAAATATTCCCCTGTCTCCGTTCTACCAGTTACAAGGCCCGGTACTCTTGATTGCAAGAAGTCAAATATGTTGGTGTAAATAGATGCATCGTCGGTACTCAGGAGGTCGAATGAGCGACGTGATTCTCCCGAAAATGCTCCGCTCGTATATTTTTCTTCAAGCAGCTCCAATGCTGTTTTTTTCTTGCTCTTTAAGTACACTTCGGACAGCACGAGTCCGTTTGCCTTCATAAAAGCTTTGTAGTCTTCTATATTCTTCGTCGTTTTTTGCAAATCATAATCGATACCCTGGTAGGTCTGCCATAACTGTGGCGACACGATGGGTACGGGGTAAAACCGATTGAGTGAATCCGGCCCGGGTTTAATGTCTACGAACTTGCTTTTTTTGCCGCGTATATCTGAAAATAATATGCTTGCTTTTCCAAAAAACAAAAGTGAATCCGCGTGGTAATATCCATTCGCGTCAGTTTTAACCATGTTCATTGTACGACTTGAATCTGGCATAACGATATAAACCAATAATTCCTTATCGGCAAAGGGCTTTTTAGAACCTTCGAGAATAACACGACCGGAGAGCGTTACAAACGCAGGGTCTTTATACTTCGCCGCGGGCATGGAATCGTTCAATAATTGCTTCCATGCAAAGCGGCGCCAGCCGTTGGTCATCATTACCAGGTCGAGCGCATATTTTACAGAATCACTATTGGATGAAAAATAATAAGCCGGATTATGTACATACCCTTTGATGTCGGAAGTGAGCAGTATACCTGAATAAATATTTTCAGACCGTTGCTTTATATCATAATCCGGATCAGTTACAGCTACGGAAAAACTTCCGACAACCGTATCGGCAAGTGAAACTGTAAAGCGATTTCTTCCTCGAGGCAGCACATTTACAGTATCAAGGATGAGACTGCCTTTTTGTATATACTCTTTGTTGTTGACAAAACTTAATCGTTCGGCCAATGGTATTCCGTCTTTATTAAAAAGTGTGATATGGAGTATCCCCGATGCAAGGTTATTTGTTTTGATGACGCCCTTCAACATACTACCACCCTCTTTAAATGGTTGTGAAAAAACAACATGGTGTTGCATTTGCCCTATCATATAGGCAACGTTGAACAACGGCGTATTTTTTTGTTGTGAGATTTCAAAGTGTATCCCATCTTCACCAGTCAATAATCGAAATACTACCCCCTGGCTTGCCGTGGCAGGCAAATAATATTTTTGAGCTGATGCCGAACTGTCAAGCACTACATAATATCCCTGGTTTTCCTGCGCTTCAATATCTATCATACCCATGCCGTCGTGGTATGAATTGAAAGCCGTGATTGACTCGCCTTTCGAATTTTTAAGTATGCCATTCACCTGCACTGGGTATCCAACCTCGTCTGTAGCTTTGAATGCAACGGTGTTGGACCTGCCTGCGACGAAATTTCCTCCTTCAGGAAAAAACTCCATTCGAATTTTCTTAGTAGCAGAAACATTTGTGTAAACCGGTTCCCTATTCCCGGTAATAAAAACAGTGTGCCGGGTTATAAATTCTGGATCATTGTTAAGCATGGTGGCTGAATAAGCCCGGATGATATAGGTACCCGAAGTAAGGGTGTCAGGCAAATCGAATTGTCCCTGGCTGATGCCGCGAGCCACCGGGAAGGTTTGGCGGGCGATGACGCCAGCGTAAGGACTTACCAGTTCCGTGTAAATGGCGGTGATAGCCGTATTGGAGTTATAAGATGCATAACTGTAAGCTTTGAACCAAATGGTTTGACCGGCCAGGTAATTTTGGCGATCGAAATGGAGATAAATCTTTTCGATCGGTTGTTGATCACCCCATTTTTCCAGTTTTTGCTGGGGCGGCTGGGCAAAACACAGGAAACTTTGGAAGAAAAAGCAAAACAGGATAAGGTACTTAACAGTAGTCATAGCGAAAGGCATTTGGACTCTTTTTTGCTGCAATTTAGCAAGTGTTGACATTAAGATAAATGCTTCTTTTTCAATTGATAAAATAATATTGGAAAAGCAAGTAACAATTTTTATTTTGTGCTGTAATAAACTTATCTATGAAGACCTTTTTACCACTTTTATTGATATTGATTTCGTTTACGGGTTGTAAGAAAACCATTGAAAAGATACAGGAGGATGCGATCATAAAGGCAATGACGGATGGTCAATGGAAAATTACCAGTTTTACCTTAAATGGTACAGATATTACTTCAAGTTTTTCTACCTACAAGTTCCAGTATTATAGCAACAAAACCGTTGACGCCATTAATAACGGCTCCGTAGAAAAAACAGGGACCTGGGATGGCGATGCCGCAACAATGACAACATCTGCAACGTTTAATGGTGCACTGGTACCATTAAGCCATATCAATGGTAGCTGGCATATCGACAATAGTAGCTGGACATACGTAGTGGCTAGCCAGTCGGGTGCACAACCCAAGGTGATGAGACTGGAGAAGCTATAATCTCGTACATTCTTTTATTACTTTTGCCTCGTCCGTACGCTATTTAGGTTAAGATTGACCGTCGGCTTTTTTTTGTAGCAAGGACACGATCGCTCAATGCCATTAAACGGCAGCACGGAATGCCGGTCTTAAAGCATTGAAACGGAACTGTTTTGCAAGAACTTGTGTTTAAGTAATTTATCAAAATTAACCATTGACCGAAAAGCTGATACATACCCTAAAAAAACTGACCGCTTCGCTTATCCTTTTCATGTTAGTTGGCTCGACGGCAGGTTACGCTCAGGCGCCAGTTGCTGCCTTTACAACCGACAAGACAACCGGCTGCGCAACGCTTCAAATTCAATTTACTGATCAGTCAACCGGCAGCCCGTTTTCGTGGAACTGGGATTTTGGGAACGGACAGCTTAGTTCAATACGAAATCCTGTAGTTTATTATACCCAGCCCGGCGTTTATACGGTCAGGCTAATTGTCAAAAATGCGTTTGGGGTAGATGAGGAAGTAAAAACCAGCCTGATAACGGTAACGCCTGCTTCCAATGCAAGCTTCTCAGCCAATCTCACCACTGCCTGTGCTCCTGCCACCATACAATTTACAGATCAGTCAACAACTCCTCCCGGCGCGGGTGCCATTACCAGTTGGAAGTGGGATTTTGGAGATGGAAACACTTCTACACAACAGAATCCAACACACACGTATACAAGTACGGGTTTCTATACAGTTTCGCTGCAAATTACTAATAGCACGGGATGCCAGAGTTTTTCTTCGATAGGACGGTACATACGCATCGTAAACGGGATCGCTGCAGACTTTACTGTTTCCCAACCAGGAACCTGCCGGCCTCCGTTCCTTATTAATTTCACCGATCAGTCCAGTGGACCTGGCAACCTCACCTATTCCTGGACATTTGGAAATGGAAACCCCGGATCTACCCTGAAAAACCCTACCAGTACGTATGCTGCCGCGGGTAATTATAATGTGCAACTCGATGTACAAAGCGACCTGGGATGCCGCGGATCAATTACAAAAAATATTTCGATAACGGGTAAAACTACCAACTTCAACATACCACCCAGTATTTGTATTGGTCAAACCGTTACTTTCCAAAATAATTCCAATCCGGCGCCCGTGTCGTCGACATGGGATTTTGGTGATGGAACAACTTCCTCGCAGATCAATCCATCAAAAACTTTTTTAAGCGGTGGAACATTCCCTGTGACGCTCCTTAACAATTATGGCAATTGTGTGGACTCCGTCACACAAAACGTAACAGTAATTACACAACCTGCTGTAAATTTTAAAGCCAACGACAGTACTGCCTGTCGCGCGCCTTTTACCGTACAGTTTACCGACCTAAGTCCATCGGCAAACACATGGTTGTGGGATTTTGGCGATGGATCCACATCCAACCAGCAAAATCCGTCTCATACATATACTACGTCCGGTGCGTTCAATGTTACGTTGACAATTACGCTGCCGGGCGGATGTAGCAATACTATCACCAAAACACAATACATTAAGATAGGCGGCACTACCCTTGTGATTCAAAATGCACCCTCTGGTGGTTGCATTCCTTATTCTTACAGCCCGTTGGTAACGATCCAGTCAATAGACAGCATTGTAGGTTACCAGTGGGATATGGGTGAAGCGGGTGGCACCTATAACATCAAATCCCCCACACATAATTATACAACTGCAGGTAACTTTGATATTACGCTTACCGTAACTACTCAAACGGGCTGCACGGAAACGATAACCATACCCAATGGTGTACGTACAGGAGTTCGTCCAATTGTAAATTTCAATTTCAGCCCGAATAATATTTGCGCAAGCACGCAAATACAGTTCAATGATCTGTCTACCACTACACCTGGCGCATTCGTTCAATGGTTCTGGGATTTTGGTGACAGTACCGTATCAGAAATAAAAAATCCAACTCATATTTATGAAGATACCGGCTCGTTGCGCATTAAATTAATTGTTCGTAATAATGGATGCGAAGATTCTGCCTTTCAAATG
The DNA here is from genome assembly GCA_965652975.1 of uncultured Chitinophagaceae bacterium. Taxonomy (GTDB): domain Bacteria; phylum Bacteroidota; class Bacteroidia; order Chitinophagales; family Chitinophagaceae; genus CADEDV01. The sequence continues at coordinate 7,689 of CBFGYO010000079.1, forward strand.
ATCAAGGTACTACCACCTGTTGCCAAATTTGGTTACGATGTAAATTGTAGTAATCGCCTGCAGGTAACTTTCCTGGATAGTTCATTAGCCAATCCTGCATACGGACCAATAACATATGAGTGGCATATGGGTGATCCTGCCAATACCATTATTACCGGGCCGACTCCCCCTACATTCACTTACCCGGCATTTGGAACCTATACAGCGTCACTGACCGTTACAAACGGTCCCTGTTCTTATACCAAAACCAAATTAATCGAACTATTAAACGAGAGTGCTGCGTTCACCTCAAATAAAAACCCGATATGCAAGAGTGAATCTTTTACTTTAAGCGCTACCACCAGTAATCCTAATTACATCAAGGATTATACATGGACTATAGGATCTGCAGTAATTGCTGACACTACTCGTAGTATCGATTTTATTCTGTCGACCTATGGCACCTATGATGTAACGCTTACGCTGGAAGATATCCACGGCTGTTTTACTTCTACAACCGTTGCCGACTTTATGACGGTAAGTGGTCCACGCGCCAATTTCATTCCCAATGGCCCGGGAGGATGTATAAATAGTACAGTTGGCTTTACCGACCAGTCGACGCTGGCAGCGGGACCCATTGTACAATGGACCTGGAATTATGGCGACGGCACACAACAAACTTATACTTCACCACCATTTACACATACTTATGCTGAAACGGGCAGTTATAACGTGAGCCTGATGATTAGAGACAATGCTAACTGTGCCGATACCATTACAAAAAACAATGCAGTGTTAATTACAAAACCTGTAGCGGCCTTTAAAGCCGATACAGTGTACTGCCCGTTGGCGCCGTTGCAGTTTGTAGATACCTCAAGTGGTTCGGGGCTTACGCATAGCTGGACATTTGGTGATGGTGGCGTATCAACACTTCAAAACCCAACACATGCCTATGCGCTGGGCGATAATGCGTACACAGTAAAACTTGTAATTACCGATATGGTGGGTTGCAAGGACTCGGTAACAAAGACAGATTATGTCAAAATACGTAGTCCGCAAGCTGCTTTCGACATTCTGGACAGCGCGGGTATCTGCTTACCGCTTCAAACCACATTTGTTTTCAAAGGAACGAATTACCAAACCTTTTACTGGGATTTTGGTGATGGCGGCACCAGTTCGGCAACCAATCCTTCACACTTTTATAACTCATTCGGAAATTTTATTCCTACACTTTACCTGATAGGACCTGGAGGCTGTATGGATTCTGCCAGGGCATCCGTGAATGTGTATGATGTGGTGGCATCCTGCCAGATCGACATAAATCCAACGTCGGCCTGTAATTCTTTAATGTCCACATTTAATCTCACTATGCCACCAGGTTTTAAATTCTATTTTAATTTCGGCGATGGCAAAGTAGATTCCTCTCAGCAAACTTCTTTGACACACCTTTATACTTCACCTGGTATTTACTACCCTTCCATTCATTTTTATGACAGGTTTGGTTGCGGTGCTCCAGTAAACGCCCCGCCGGTAAATGTATATGGCTCGCTGCCGATTTTCGATACCGATAAACGCGAGTTTTGCGATAATGGCGATGTATTTTTCATCAATTACACACTTAACAACGATCCAATCATTTCTTCTGTCTGGGATTTCGGTGATGGTACTTCCAGTACAGCATTTGAGCCAACGCATAGTTATGTAAACCCCGGCACTTATATTACTACGCTGACAGTAACAACTCAGAACATGTGTGTAAACACATCGACAGACACCATACGGGTATATCAAACTCCTGAGGTGTTTATTAACGGCAGGGATACCGTGTGTGTAAACCAGTCTGCTTCCTTTTCTGGCCAGCTATCACAAGCCGACTCCACCATAAAATGGCAGTGGGCCATGGGCAATGGAACTACAGCACAAACGCAAACCGCAACGGCAACCTATACGAGTACGGGCAACAACAGTATTCAGCTTATTGCTACCAACAAAATAGGTTGTGGAGACACAGCGGTGCATGTCGTAAATGTGGCGCCTCCTCCAACGGCCAGTCCCGCGGTGAATCCGCTGACGATCATTTCCGGGGGAAGTGTGCAATTAAACATGAACTATACCGGCCCCATTGTAAATTATACCTGGCTTCCGCTACAGAATATTGATTGTCCAACATGTCCAAACCCAACTGTCAACCCTCAATTCACTACGTTGTACAAGGTAAAGGTGGAAGACAAATATGGTTGCAGCAATACAGGTGAAATAACTGTCCAGGTAATTTGTAATGGTCAGAATTTCTTTATACCAAATACCTTTTCACCAAATGGTGATGGTAGCAATGATGTATTCTACCTGCGTGGCACGGGGTTGTTCCGTGTGAAGGCCCTACGCGTGTTCAACAGGTGGGGTGAAGTAGTGTTTGAAAAACGTGAGTTCCCGGTCAACAATCCTTCTTACGGATGGGATGGTACCTACAAAGGGAAAAAGGGAAATGCAGATGTATATATTTACCAATTGGAACTGATGTGTAATAACGGTGAATTGATAAAATATTCCGGCAATATTGCCCTTATCCGGTAAAGGCATAACAATGAATATGAGACTCAGATTGCTGACTTTACTTTGCTGTTTGCAGGCAACACTGCTAACGGCGCAGGATATCCATTTTTCTCAATTCTTCGAAGCACCTTTATTGAGAAATCCTTCCCTGGCGGGAATATATACCGGAGATATTCGTGTGCAGGCTGTTTACCGTGATCAATGGAATTCTGTGACCAATGCATACAAAACAGGATCGCTCGATGCCGAGTTTAAGATGCCGGTGGGCAAAGCGGAAGATTTCATTACCATCGGTGGCCAGTTGCTTTATGACAGGGCAGGTACAATTGGCTGGACTTCCACACATGTATTACCTGCAATTAATTATCATAAGTCGATCAGTGCCGACAAAAACCGCTATCTGTCACTGGGATTTATGGGAGGCTGGGTGCAACGAAGGTTTGATCCTTCAAAAATGACGACCAATTCACAGTATGATGGCGGTGGTATTGGCGAAAACTTTACTTCGGCCCAATACAATTATCTCGATGGCAGCGTAGGTATGAGTTATAATGCAAACCTCAATTCCAACCCGGAAAATAATTTCTTTCTTGGAGCCGCATACCATCATATTACCAAACCAACAACATCCTTTTACCAGGACAATAGTATTAGCCTTACACCCAAATGGGTGTTTTCAGGCGGTTTGCGATTTGGTGTAAATGAATATGCATACCTGACCATCCAGGCCGACCATTCCATGCAAGGCAATTACAAAGAAACGATTGGCGGAGGAATGTATGGTCTCAAACTGGGCGGTGATCCCGATGATCCTGATTATGTAATACACGCCGGAGGTTTCCTTCGCTGGAATGATGCATTGATACCGGTTATTAAACTTGACTATTCTCCCTTTTCGATGGCGATAAGTTATGACGTAAACATTTCAAAGCTGAAGCCCTCCAGTTATGGTCGGGGTGGATTTGAAATTTCACTTTCTTATATTGGAAAAAGGCAAAAGAACTCTTCGCTGGATTATTCGAAGTGCCCACGATTTTAAGAACTGCGGGAAACAGAGCTGGAGTGTTAACTCCTCGCTCCCGCTCTGTTTCTCGCACTCTCTCTTTACTATCTACCCTGATTTTTCTTTTCGTTATTAATTCTCTTTGAAAACTTATGGCAATTTATACATAGGATCACCGCATAGTACCTCTCTGCGCGATTAGAAAGTGCCTACGTCTTCAAAAGCAGAGCGAGAAACAGAGCGGGAGCGAGGAATTGACGCTCCCGCTCTGTTTCTCGCACTCACTTCCTCGGCCATCTAACCTTAATTCCTTTCTTTTGTTATTAATTTCAATTAAAAAAACTTATGGCAATTCAAGTAGGGCAGACTGCACCCGATTTTACTTTATACGACTCTGAAAAAAAACAACGTACTCTTTCAGAGTTCAGGGGACAAAATGTATTACTGCTCTTCTTCCCGCTTGCATTCACCAGTGTGTGTACAAAAGAACTGTGCTCGGTGCGGGATAATCTTTCTGTATACAACAATGCAAACGTGATAGTGCTGGGCATATCTGTGGACTCGTTGCAAACCCTTGCCCGTTTTAAGGAAGACCAGCGGCTCAATTTTACCTTGTTAAGTGATTTCAATAAAGAAGTGTCCACCGCTTACGACTGTATTTATGAAATATTCGGCCACAATATGCGCGGCGTTTCCAAACGCGCCGCCTTCCTGATCGATAAAAACGGGAAGGTAAAATATGCCGAAGTTCTGGAGAATGCGGGGCAGGTTCCAGATTTCGAATCAATACAGTTACAACTAGCCCAATTGGACTAATTTTTAGTTAAAAAATTGTATACTAGCAGTTCAAAACCATTGAGTTACAATTAGTAAGAATATTTGCGGCAAATACTTTGCATAAGTAAAAAAAACGGACTATTATTGAAAAATAAAAGTAAATTTGTTTCGTTGAAGCGAATTATACCCATATTATCCATTATTCTATTGACAGCCATCCATTCACAGGCCCAACCTCCCCGTAATGTGCCTGCCGCGGATGCTGGCGAAAAGGTAAAACTGTATCCAAACCCTGCTACCTCTTACATTACATTCGATATTCAGAAAGATTTCCAGAAGGGAATGTCGATACAGGTATATCATTTTCTCGGCAGAAAAATGTACGAAACCCAGAACATCCTTGAAAAGACGACATTGAACCTGGGTGAGTATAGTCGCGGAGTGTATATCTATCATATCCGGGATCAGAACGGCAAACTGGTCGATTCCGGAAAGTTCCAGGTTTCCAAGTAACGGCGCTGTTTAAATAGATTACAAAGCAGTTCAGTACCCCTGTACATGAATCATGCTTTCCTTACATCACCTGTATGATAAGGAATTTAAGGTATTGTGTATTCTCCAAATTCCATATTATAGGGTGATCAGCCGATTGGGCCTGGAATACCACCTGCCTGATTTTTCTCCGTGCATCTTTGGCAGCCATATCGATGGTTTGTAAAAACATTTCTGCATTCACCAGGTTGGTACAGGATGAAGTAACAAGGAAACCGCCAGGACGAATCAACTTCATGCCCCGCAGGTTTATCTCTTTATATCCTGTAATTGCTTTTTGTATGGTTTCCCTGCTTTTGGTAAAAGCAGGAGGGTCGAGCATCACCACATCATATTGTCGTCCATCTTTACCCCATTGCTTTAATACGTCGAATGCATTGGCTGTTTCAAACCTGCAATTGGAAGTTAATCCGTTTAGGGCCGCATTGCGATTGGCCTGCTCTACTGCATTTTCCGAAATATCCAGGCCCAATACCGACTTTGCTCCATAATAAGCAGCATGTATTTCAAACGTTCCCGTATAGGTAAATGCTCCCAGGACTTCTGCATCTTTGACGATATGTCGTATGGCGCGCCGATTGTCTTGCTGGTCGAGAAAATATCCCGTTTTTTGGCCATTCTCAATATCCACATGAAACTTCAATCCATTTTCATTGATGATGATCTGTGTATCAAAAGGTGCGGATAAAAAGCCTTTATGCCGGGGCAATCCTTCCAGTTCCCTTACAGGCACATCATTTCGCTCATAAATACCCCGCGGTTTGAAAATGCCCTCCAATGCTTTTACAATTGCCGGTTTCCATTTATCTATCCCCAAAGCAAGTGTTTGAATGACAAAGTAGTCGTTGAATTTGTCGATGATAAGTTGAGGCAATCCGTCAGCTTCGCCGAATACGAGACGACAGTTTTCGATATACCCTAGCTTTTTCCGGTACTCCCAGCAGGCGGCGATACGGTTATGAAAAAACTGCTCGTTGATCTCGTCTTTTTTGTCCCGGGTGAGGAGCCTCACCACAATTTGGGACTTGGGATTGACATAACCCTTGCCTATAAATTTTTTATCATAGGTAAATACGTCGGCTATTTCGCCACCTTCGAAGCTGCCATCCATCTTTTCCACTTCGTTGTTGAATATCCAGGGATGTCCATTTACCACCCTGTTGGATATTTTGCGCTTCAAATAAATATTACTCATAAGCCGCGAAGATAGCAAACTGAAGGGCGGCAGTTGGAAGGCAGGCTGGAGCTCCTTTTCCCGGTCATTTTGTCTACAAAGCTTCCATTGGCAGTATTCTTGACAAGCTTACCTTTGCAAACAATTTGAAAAAATGCCAGAAAAAGATATGAAGGAAGAACAGCATATTAATCCTGATTCAAATAGTGGTATCGACATCAATACGGACGAAAACCAGAGTGGCACAACGCACCTGAATGAGCCTGTAGGCGAGGAAACGGAGTTGGAAAAGCTTAGAATGGAGCTGGAAGAGGCTAAGGATAAATACCTTCGGAAAGTTGCCGAGTTTGATAACTTCAAGCGCCGCAGTGCAAAGGAAAGAATCGAAATGCTGCAGACCGCAGGCCGTGACGTGATCACGGAACTGCTGGTGGTACTGGATGATTGCGAGCGTGCCCAAAAACAGTTGGAAACCAACGACGGCAATGATGCTGTTAAGGAAGGCGTGATGCTTGTTTTCAATAAGCTGCGCGCAATATTGCAGGCAAGGGGCGTTAAGCCTATGAATGCAACCAGCCAGGAATTCAATCCAGACCTGCACGAAGCTATTGCAGAGATACCCGCTCCTACACCAGAAATGAAAGGTAAAGTAGTGGACGAAGTAGTAAAAGGCTATTACCTTAATGATAAAATAATTCGCCACGCTAAAGTTGTAGTTGGGAAATAACGCAAGCCATGTCAAAAAGAGATTACTACGAAATATTGGGAGTAGGTAAAACTGCTTCTACAGATGAAATTAAAAAAGCTTATCGAAAAGTTGCGATGCAGCACCATCCTGACCGCAACCCGGGTGATAAGTCGGCGGAAGAAAAGTTTAAGGAAGCAGCCGAAGCATATGAAGTATTGAGTGATGCTGATAAAAAAGCACAATACGACCGCTATGGTCATGCTGGGGTAAGTGGGAATGGTCGTGGCAATTATGGAACCGGCGGCATGAACATGGAAGATATCTTCAGCCAGTTTGGTGATATATTCGGCGACGATATTTTTGGCAACTTTTTCGGCGGTCAGCAACGAGGCCGGGGCGGGCAGCGTGCACGTGGCATACGCGGAAGTAACCTTCGCATCAAACTCAAATTAACTTACGAAGAAATTGCTAAAGGTGTAACCAAAAACATCAAAGTAAAAAAATACGTTGTCTGCAATACCTGTAGCGGTAGCGGTGCTAAAGACAAAGGCAGTGTTCAAACCTGTGGAACTTGCGGTGGCAGCGGGCAGGTAAGAAGGGTTCAGAATACATTTCTCGGTCAGATGCAAACGGTAACTACCTGTCCTACCTGCAATGGCGAAGGCACAACCGTTACCGCGAAATGTGGTACCTGCAAAGGCGAGGGTCGCGTATACCATGAAGAAACGGTGAGCATTGATATACCAGCAGGTGTACAGGAAGGAATGCAACTAAGCATCACTGGCAAGGGCAACGCTGGCGAACGTGGTGGCACACCCGGCGACCTTATTATTTTAATAGAAGAAGAATCACACAAGGACCTTCATCGCGATGGTCTGAATGTTGCGTTTGACCTGCACATAAGTTTTACAGACGCAGTATTTGGCACCCAGGTAGAAGTGCCTACCATTGATGGTCGGGCCAAGATCAAAATCCCGCCAGGCACACAAAGTGGAAAGATATTTCGATTAAAAGGAAAAGGATTCCCTGCAGTCAACGCATATGAAAAAGGTGATCAACTCATACATGTAAATGTGTGGACACCGCAGCATGTAACGGCGGAAGAAAAAACAATGCTTGAAAAACTAAGCCACTCCCAAAACTTCAAGCCTCACCCGGATAAAAATGACAAAGGATTTTTCGAAAAAATAAGAGAGATGTTTTCCTGACCTATCGATGTGCGGTAGACCCCTTCTTCTTTTTTACTTTCGAATAGAGCAATTTCGCCTGTTGTACAATGGATACGAATTCTTTTTGTAGCAGGTCATCCCTTACAACAGATTTTTCTGCAAGAAGCAGTACATCATTCCAGCTAATATCTTTTGTGTATACAGATTCTTTCAGCAGCGATCCAAACATAATAACTGCTGCAGAAAACTGGTAAGAATGATCCACTTCCTGGAAAGGAATATATTCAAACCGGCTTGTGAAGTTGGCAAATTGTTGCTGTGTATTATTCGGATGACGATATTGGATTCTTATATCAGCAAATTTTCCCGTCATAAAATTATCCCTGATGGAGCCCTTGTTGTTGTCCGTAGGTTCCACTTCAAATACTGCCAACATCGTATTACCGGAACCTATTTCTCCACCCTCGATAATCGAAAGAGAATCCTTTAAAGCACCAATGCGATTGTCGAATCCGATCAGCCTGTATTCTTTTACATAATCGGCATTGAATACTACGTTCATGTAAACGTCGTCGGCCACAGCATATAAGTTTTGTGTAAACTCCTGCATCAGCACTTTTTCAGCTTCGCGGAAATTATCGAGATATGAAAAATTACCATTACCTTTTTTTGCGAGCATCTGTATCTTGGAATCTTTGTAGTTTCCCATTCCCACTCCGAGGCAGGTGAGATAAATACCCGTTTCCCGATGCTGGGATATGAGTTCATCCAGTTCTTCTTCTGTTTTCAAGCCAACATTAAAATCGCCGTCCGTAGCAAGTATCACACGGTTGTTACCGCCTTTGATATAATGTCTCTTGGCAAGACTATAAGCAAGTCGAATACCTGACTCGCCGGGAGTAGAACCTCCAGGTGCAAGCTCATCGATAGCCTTAAGGATCTTTTCTTTCTCGGCGCCACTTGTAGCATTCAGCATTATCCCGGTAAGGCCTCCATACACGACTATCGACACCGAATCCTTATCGCGAAGGTTATTTACTAATAATTTGAATGCTGATTTCAACAAAGGCAGCCGATTGGTCATATCCATGGAGCCTGATATGTCAATTAGAAATACAAGATTGCTTGGGGGTAATGTATCAATATCAAGTTTCTTCGAAGAAAGGTTCACAAAAAATAACTGGTTGTCAGGATTCCAGGGACAACCTGTAATAGTGGTTCTTACATCGAAAACATTCTTATCAACCGGTGCATTGTAATTGGGGTTAAAATAATTTATCATCTCCTCTATTCTCACTGCATCGGGAGGTACAAAGGTTTTGAGATTGATAAATCGTCGAACGTTGCTGTATGAGGCCCTGTCGATATTAAGTGACATGCCTGTACTTGGAAATTTCTTTGCGTTTACAAACCTGTTTTCTACGATACTGGCATATGTTTCTTCGCCGGAAAACCATTTTCGCTGGTCGTCACGCGCCATGTCTTTTGTCATCGAAGCCAGCTTATCCCGACGTACATTGGTAACGTTGGAAGGTAATAACTTCAGCTTTACGTTACAATAATTATCGGCATTGGTAACAAGGCGTTCCATCCTGTAGCCGTCGAGGGTAAAAGTGAGGGTATCCACCTGCTGGTTACTGATAATTCCAAAAGTGCCGTAGGACCCGGTTTTGTATACGTATCCTGTGCGTCGCACCTGTATCGTTACATTTTGTAATGGATTGCCCGATTCATCCTTGACTTCGCCTCTTAAGTAATACTGGGCGTACACAGGAGAACAGAAAATGAGTAATAACAATATGTGGCAAGCGGCCTTCAAATGGATATTTTGACTGGAAAAAATACAAAAAAAACGGTGGTCCGTGGATCAAACCAGTTGATAGATCTCCTTTAAATTACGTCCAAGACCATCATAATCAAGACCGTATCCCACTACGAACTTATTAGGTATATCAAAGCCTATATAGTCCAACGCAAGTGGATACTCGGTTGCTTCCGACTTGTGCAGAAGCGCGACGATCTTCATGGATTTAGGTTGCTGGTGCATCAGCTTGGGAAGGAAATTGTGTAGTGTCTTCCCTGTATCGACTATATCCTCGACTATGATCACTTCCTTTCCATAGAGATCGTCATCGAGCCCGATGGAAGTTACAACAT
>CBFGYO010000080.1:0-17611 GCA_965652975.1 uncultured Chitinophagaceae bacterium
TTCATCATAAGCATCTCCAACATCCTCTGGTATTTTTTAAGGGTTACAGGATCGCCTTACTGTTCAGTAATATCTTTTTTAATATTCACGCGGTAGCGCAATACCGCATCATTGTTATACATCACATACAGCCATTGGAGGTCGCGGGAATTTACCGCGAATTCATAATTCACCTTGCTTTGCTCCGATGACTGCGGTTGCACAAATGCAAAGGAAGTATTGTCGCTTATCAAAATTTCTTCCCAAAGCGAATCGGCTGCCACCGGTTTCGCGCCCGATACCTGTGCAAGTTCCAACGTGAGATGGATGGTATCGCCCAGGCGAGTTTCAATTACACCTTTTGCCGGTGAAAACGAGGTAATGCCGTACTTATTAAATGATTTTTGACGAAACGGTGTATGTCGAAATTCCTGGATCGGTGGAGGATTATTCATGAGAGTCCATCGCTGGTCGTCGGGAAAATGATGTTCAATAAATTTTTCGGGGGTCGACAGAAAATAGTAATCATCGTACTGCCTTACAAACTCGCCTGTAGAGCGGGCGATATATCCACTTGCCCATGTTACATCAAGCAACCACCACACACTGTCGATGCACACCGCATTCCAGGTGTGATTACTTTTAAATCGCGGGTCTGGACCTTCCCACTTCGTTCGGGCGTAGCCGGTAATTACCTGGGACTTTATACCAGCGTGATTGCATAATGACTGGAATAAGCGTGCATAGCCGTCGCACACGGCGCGACGATTTTGCAATACGTTTGCTGCTACCCTGTCGGTAAGTGATGGAAGTGGAAAATTTTCGTCGAAAAAGGTTTCGGGCTGCATAATCCCCGCTTTATTCTTGCGGCTATTCTTTGCCTGGGGGCGGAAATAAGCGATATTATCGGTAATCCATGCGAAGATGGCCGTCACCTTATCCTTTTCCGTTTTATACGGAGCCACGATGCCTCGGGCTAATGAAGCGGGATCGTTAGGCTGATGTTGTGCAAAGCCACTTACGACGAAGATCAAAAATACTATCGTGGTTATCGACTTCATGATCAGCGTTTCCCTTTCCTAAAGTTATTGAAATATTTATGCTTACGCTTTCCTTATTTTTTTATTTGGTCAATAACTGTTAGCCTTCCCCGAAATTTTACTAACAGCTGGCCATTCCTGTTTTCATTACTGCAGGAATCCGCTATCTTTACGGAGATTTTTAAAAAATGTGATCCTATGTCATTATTGAATCAGCAAAATAACAAGGGCAAGAAAAAAGGCCAGAAAAAAAACAACCCCGGAGCCACCCAGGGATCTAAATTCATTCAAAAACCCAAATCAACAGGTTTTGTAAGTAAGCAGTCCAACACCGGCTCACAAAGAGGCAGTTAATCCCAAGTTTTTCCACCATTTTATGACGAAAGAAGAATTAATGCAGGAGCTTTCGCAGGAGATCTTTGCCACGCTAAAGCCCTCACCCGTTCACGGTATCGGAGTTTTTGCCGTCCGTGATATCCCCAAAGGTTGCCGGACTATTTTTTCCCAAAACACAGGCGAATGGATAAAGCTTCCAATCCGCGATGTGGATAGCCTTCCAGAACATTCCCGCAACCTCGTTGAGACCTACTGCCTATATGACGAAGAAAATTATTTTGTTCCGGATTACGGTTTTAAAATAATGGATATCGTCAATTACCTCAACCATTCGGCCACCCCCAACGTGAAGTCAGTTAATCACGGAGAATATTTCGAAGCCATGGATGATATACCGGCTGGAAGTGAGTTGCTGGTAAACTATGAAATGATTGTACAGGTAGAGGGATATTAAATGGGAAGTATGAGATGTGGCTGATAGCTTTTTGCAGCCTCATCTTTTCAAAAATTTTCCTTTTAATAATTTTTCCATCACTTCATCTTTTAGGTTGCGGCTGATAGGTATCGAGTGTTGCGCTATTCGTATCTCGTTTCCTTCTATACTATCTATTCGTGATGCTGCAACAATATAGGATTTATGCGTTTTCACAAACTGTACCGGGGGCAGGTATTCTTCTATCGCGCGAAAAGTGAGATAAGTAATATACTTTTTATCCTGCGTATGTATCACAACATAATTCTGTAGCGCTTCGGCGAAAAGTATTTCATCAAATTTTATTTTGACAAGCTTGTTATCGGCCTTGATAAAAAAATAACTTGCTGTATCAGCAGCAACTGCCATATTCTGTTCCCTGATTTCATAAAATTCCTTTGCTTTCATTACAGCTTTAAAAAAACGCTCAAAAGAAATGGGCTTTACCAGGTAATCCAGTGCATTTACTTCAAAACCGTCCAGAGCAAATTGAGGAAAGGCAGTTGTAAAGATCACCGGAGGTGGATGATGCAGGGTTCTGAAAAACTCCAATCCAGTTATCCTCGGCATCTGGATATCCAGGAAAAGTAATTGTACTTCTCCCCTTGCGATAATATCGGCTGCTTTTAACGGGTTGTCAAACTCTCCAACGAGATTCAGGATGTCCGTGTCGGCAATATATTCCTTCAGTCCTTTTCGCGCCAGCGGTTCGTCGTCGATGATTACGCAACTTATGTTCATGGCAAATGGAGATTAAGTTGTACGCGATAGCTTGTGTCAGTATCCGCAATCCGCAGTTCATGTTTTCCAGGGTACAAGAGCTCCAGTCGTCGTTTTACATTTGGTAACCCAATCCCACCACTAACTTCTGTAGACACCGAGCGAAATTCTTTGGAATTTTCTACGGTAAATGAGAAGGTCCCGTTTACACGGGTAAGATCGACTTTCACATAATTTGCTTCTTCATTATGATGCGAAATATGTTTAAAGGCGTTTTCTACAAATGGAACCAATAGAAGTGGCTCAATGGAAAAACCCTTTACCGATGGTTCGCAATTGAATTGCACACTATATTTTTCATCCTTGCGCAACTGCTGCAGATCCATATAATCTTTGAGGTAATGCACTTCTTTTTCTATCGGGATCTTATTATCATTAACCTCGTACAATTGATACCGCAGCATTTCCGAAAATTTATGCAATGCCTGCCGTGCAGCCGTATTATCCTTGCTGATAAGGAAGTATACGGCGTTGAGTGAGTTAAAAAGAAAATGAGGATTGATCTGTGATTTTAGAAAACTAAGTTCAGTTTCCGCCTTTTCCTTCGCTACTTCGGCATATCGTTGCTGCATACGAGTGTAATCAAACATTAGTTTTACCGCCGCGCCTGCAATAACCAGGAAAAAATGAGGTACAATATTATCATATACGCGCATTTTCCAGTTATCTCCAAAATTCAGCAATGCCGGGTTATTTGTGATTTGCCCGATGAGTTGCATTTTAAACACGCTACTCGTCACAATCATGATGATAAAAATGAGAAAAAACCATCCATATTTTTTCCTGTAGAATAACCGTGGAAGCAACACGTAATTGGTGATATATACGAGCAAAGCGAGATCAACTACCTTGATCAACGTAACGATAAACGCCTTGCGTTGATCATGGTATCCTTCATGCCTGAAAAAAAACCATAGACCAAACAACAGCATCCAGAAAAAAACATGATGCAGCTTATACTTTAGGAAAAATTGCGCGTTGTGCATACTCAAAATAAATGTACAAATTCCCCGTCTTAAAACAGTTTACACGACCTGCAGGCAAAACCGGATGAAATGCAGTTTTGTACAGGCGTCAAGCGATCCGTACCCTTCACGTAACATACTTGTTCCGCGGCAATACTTGAACCAACTTTGAGATAAATAGTATAATTATGGCAAACCATTTCCTTTTTATCGTATGCATTGCCTGCTGCTTGCAAGGTTGTGCACAGGAGGCATCAAAAAGCAAGCCTGACGCATCCGCTATTAAAGTAGGTGCGGGATGTGAGGGCTGCGAGGCCATTTATGAAAGCCCGGTGCCATTTGAACAATTGAATAACACAGATACTTTGCCCGGATTTTCCAGTGGCCCCCCATTACTTGTTACCGGAGTAATTTATCAACCCGATGGCAAGACACCGGCACCCGGGATAGTCCTTTATGTTTATCATACCGACCAGGCAGGTAATTATGCCACCCGGGGCAACGAGAAAGGCTGGGGCAAACGCCATGGTTATATGCGTGGCTGGATAAAAACTGGCACAGACGGCCGTTATGCTTTTTATACTTCAGTGCCCGCCTCATATCCTAACAGTAATAATCCTAAACATATTCACCCGACTATTAAAGAACCGGGCAAAACTGAATACTGGATTGACGAATTTGTATTTGAAGATGATCCGCTATTACCAGCAAGTGAAAAAAACAGGAGGAACCCGGTAGGTGGCAGTGGCTTGCTGAAAACGGTAAACCAAAATGGATTGTTGGTGGCTAAGCGGGATATAACTCTTGGGTTAAATGTGCAGAATTACCCAAAGAATTGAAAGGTGAAAAAAATTAGTGAACAAAAAAGTCGGCACGCACCTTATAGTAGCTTACTGTGTTGGCTGCCATATTGCTCAATAGCCCATTGACTTTAATATGCCAGAGATCTTTTTCTTTGTCGAAGTTGGATTCGACCATGCCTTTTGAAACACTTACATAAGAAGCGGAGCCGCCGGATCTGAAAGAGTATTTTGCTTCTACTTCGTTGCGGCTTGGATCGGTGACGACGATCTTGTACTTATTATTTTCAAGATGTTTATCTCTGAAAAAAAGCGTGAAGAACTGGTCTTTTTGCTGCACTACGATCGTGAGCTTGCCCCTCGCCCGGGTAACCTTTACGACAGAAGGCTGGTATTCCAGGAAAAAATTATTAGAAGTAACTGTATCGATAATATATATCGGGCAACGGCTTAATACCGTATCACGTTCCTCCTGTGCGGATACTCCGAAAGAAATAAAGAATACAATTATAAAAAGTAAGGTGGTTCGCATATCCGGTAGATTCAACCAAAAAATTACAACTATTTATTTGAAACCTGGTTTTTATAACCCTTTTTGGGTATACTGACGTGTTCCAAAAAGAAGGCTCCCTATTCTCACCATTGTACTTCCCTCTTCAATCGCAATCTTGTAATCGCTACTCATACCCAACGAAACAATGGGCAGATTATAACCCATGGATTCAAGCTTTGAACTAATGTCCTTTACCTTTCTGAACTCGGATCGCACCTGATCGGTAACCACGGTGAAACTGGCCATGGCCATCAAACCCCTGATGCGGACATTGGGGAATGGACCTGCCTGCATCACTTCTTCCACCTCGTTTTCTTGCAGGCCAAACTTGGTTTCTTCATCAGCAATATAAACCTGCAGGAGGCAATCGATCACCCGGTCAAATTTCGCTCCCTGCCTGTCGATTTCTTTCAGCAACTTAAGACTATCCACACCATGGATGAGTTGCACGAAAGGAGCAATGTATTTGACTTTATTTCCCTGCAAATGCCCAATAAAGTGCCAGCGGATATCATCGGGTAAATGGGCAGCTTTATCCACCAGTTCCTGCACATAATTTTCACCAAAATCCCGTTGCCCCAGGTTGTAAAGCGCCCGTATGTCTTCAACAGTTTTCGTCTTGGAAACTGCTACGAGTGTAACATTTTTTTCTTTTAATTCTTTATTGATCGCCTCGTAGGATTCTGCATTAATCATATAGAATAAGTGATCACGTAAGTCGGCATAAATATTTAATTATCTCGAAGGTAGCTAACCAGTGATACTATTTATTCAAAATACTACGGCTGATAACGATACGCTGCACTTCGCTCGTACCCTCATATATCTGCGTGATTTTTGCGTCGCGCATCAGTCGTTCCACATGGTATTCCTTTACGAATCCATAGCCGCCATGCACCTGTACGGCTTCTACCGCAGTCCACATAGCAGTTTCGGATGAGAATACTTTTGCCATAGAGGAGCTGACGGTGTAATCTTTTTGCTGATCTTTTTCCCAGGCAGCCTTAAGGCATAATAAGCGGGAAGCTTCTATGCGGGTGGCCATGTCGGCTAGCTTAAAAGCAATGGCCTGGTGGTTCATGATCTCTGTACCAAACGCCTTTCGTGTTTTGGAATATTCCTTAGCCAGTTCAAACGCCCCACTGGCAATACCCAATGCCTGCGATGCTATGCCTATCCTTCCACCCGCCAGTGTCTTCATAGCGAATTTGAAACCAAAGCCGTCGTCGCCAATGCGATTTTCTTTGGGCACCTTTACATCATTGAACATTACCGTATGGGTATCGCTACCTCTTATCCCTAATTTATTTTCTTTGGCCGCAACTACTACGCCCGGCCAGTTTTTTTCAACAATCAATGTATTGATGCCGCGCGATCCTTTTGCCGGATCCGTCTGCGCCATTACCAGGTATACCGATGCTGACCCGCCATTAGTAATCCAGTTCTTGGTACCATTGAGCAGGTAGTGATCGCCTTTATCCTCCGCAGTAGTGCGCTGTGAAGTGGCATCGCTGCCCGCCTCTGGTTCGCTCAACATAAATGCCCCGATGTACAATTCATTATCCTTGCGACCCTGTGCCAATGGCGTTAGGTATTTTATTTTTTGCTCTTCACTGCCAAACTCCTGGAGTCCATAGCAAACCAGGCTATTGTTTACACTCATCACAACACTTACACTGGCATCAACTTTTGAAATCTCTTCCATGGCAAGCACATAGCTTACCGTATCCATTCCAGCTCCGCCATATTCGGGCTTGACCATCATACCCAGAAAACCGAGTTCGGCCAACTTCATTACCTGCTCGCGGGGAAATTTTTGTTGCTCATCCCGCTCAATCACACCCGGTAAACATTCATTTTGTGCAAAATCGCGTGCTGCCTGCTGGATCATCAATTGTTCTTCAGTAAGTTGAAACATCATATAGCAATAATCTTAATTTGCCGCAAAGATAAGGGCAAAGCCACTGTGGGCGGGAAAGATCGGTATCTGCAACCAATTCAATACCTTACTTTTTTACAGCTCCTCAGCTCCATTCAACAATTGGTACAAATGAACCATCGCTCACTGGCCGTTTTGGCATAACTTTGCACCGCCCGATAAGCAACGGAATACAAACTATGAAGAAGGTCCATATTGTTCTACTTGTTTTAATTGCAGTGGCCATTGGCGTGCTGATAAGTTTTCTAAAAATTACCAGTACCTACGACACTATTGAGTCAGCGATGGCCAAACCAGGAAAGTTTGTTCACGTAATTGCCAAGCTCGATCATTCAAAGCCTGTAGAATACGACGCAGTAAACAATCCCAATTACCTCAGCTTTACCGCTATTGATTCACTGGGGAAGTCGGTAAAAGTAGTTTATCATAATTCCAAGCCCGACAACCTTGAAGTGAGTGAACGACTTGTACTCCAGGGTGCTTACAAAGGCGATCATTTCGAATGCAAGGAAATCATGATGAAATGCCCTTCGAAGTATAAGGATGATATGAAGGCAAATGAAAAATCTATACAGGGCGCGGCGAATACAACTCCCTCGGCTAACAATTATCAGTCTGCAGAAAAATAATCACAGGAATGGATTACACAGGTGAACACCTACTACCAGGCCAGCTAGGTCATTTTTTTATCGTGCTCTCGCTTGTGGCTTCGCTGGTAGCTACGTTAAGCTATTTCCTTTCAACCAGGAAAAGCCCGGGCATTGAAAGCGATCAGTGGAAAAAATTAGCGCGGATTGCTTTTGTTACAGAAGTGGTATCCATCATAGCGATATTCAGCATCCTGTTTTACATTATCCATAACCATTTATTCGAGTACCATTACGCCTGGAAGCATAGTAGCCTGTCGCTGGAGTTTAAATATCTATTGGCCTGCTTCTGGGAAGGCCAGGAAGGAAGTTTTATGTTGTGGAGCTTCTGGCATTGCGTATTGGGATTGATACTCATAAAGACGGCTGGTAAATGGGAAGCCCCGGTGATGACCGTGGTGAGCTTTATGCAATTTTGCCTGGCGACCATGATCGTTGGTCTATATATTTTCGATATCAAAGTAGGCACAAATCCATTTATTTTATTGCGCGACTCAGGTATACTGGACAATGCACCCGCATTGCATGTTGATTTTGATATTTCAAAACCATTGAGGCAGGATTATCTCGCGTCGATCACCGATGGCAACGATCTTAATGTACTCCTGCAGAATTACTGGATGGTAATACACCCCCCGGTTTTGTTTCTTGGTTTTGCCAGTACGACAATCCCTTTTGCTTATGCGGTGGCGGGATTATGGACGAAAAATTATGGTGACTGGACCAAACCCGCATTGCCGTGGGCACTTTTTTCTGCAGTCGCTTTAGGTGTTGGAATTATGATGGGTGCAGCGTGGGCTTACGAGTCTCTGACATTTGGTGGCTACTGGGCCTGGGATCCGGTGGAAAATGCATCATTGGTACCCTGGTTGATTTTAATCGCCGGGATACACACACTGCTGATTTATAAACATACGGGACATTCATTAAGGGCCACGCATCTGTTCCTTATACTGGCTTTTGCATTTGTACTGTACTCTACCTTTTTAACCAGAAGTGGCATATTAGGCGATTCATCGGTACATGCATTCACTGATGAAGGCATGAACATACAGTTGCTTGCATTCCTGTTTTTTTTCGTGGTACCATCCCTCGTGCTTTTCATTGTGCGTTACAGGCAAATACCAGCGATTCAAAAAGAAGAAAGTACATCATCAAGAGAATTCTGGATGTTTATTGGTTCGCTGGTGTTCTTTCTGTCGGCGTTGTTGATCATCGGGAAAACGTCGCTGCCCGTATTCAATAAAATTTTTGGAACAAAGATCGCAGCGCCCGAAGACCCGGAGTTTGCTTACAATAGCATCCAGGTGTATGTAGCCGTGATCCTGGCATTGCTTACAGCCATTACGCAGTACATGCGCTACAAAGACACTCCTTCATCTATTTTCTGGAAAAAGATCCTAACGCCCACGATCATTTCCGTGGCTCTGTCGGCTGTGCTGATAAGTGTGATGAAAGTTTATTATGATCAGCAGGGTCCGATGTTTAAAGCGGCCATCTGGCTCGGAATTATCTGCAGCGTGTATACCGTGGTTGCAAACATTGCTTATATCTGGTTGGGAGTAAAAGGCAGCCTTAAGCTTTCCGGAGGTTCTATTTCCCATGTAGGGTTTGGACTGGTGTTGCTTGGCATCCTGATATCTTCTTCCAACAAACAAATACTTTCCCGAAATACCAGCGGAATTTTTATTGATTTCGGTGAGCAAAGCCAGGAAAAGCCCGGCGAGAACCTTACGCTTGTGAAGGGTGTGCGAACAGATATGGGAAAATATTGGGTTACTTATGAATCCGAAAACAAACATCCCAAGAAGGAAAAATGGTTTTATACAATCCGTTTCCAGGAAAAGGAATCAAAGAAAGAGTTTGTTTTAACGCCTACGGCATTTGTAAATGTGAAAGGTAATGAAGGCATACAGCCTGAGCCGGATTCGCGGCACTACCTGGACCACGATGTATTTACTTACATCACTGCATTGCCCAATCGTGAAAAGCAAAAAGAAGATACATCGGCGTTTAAACCCTATACACTTCAACGTACAGGCGACTCGCTTTTCTATTCAAAGGGTTTTATTCTACTGGAAGATGTACACACCAATGATAGTGTACCCGAAGATATTTTTGGCAAGGGAGGCAGGTTACATACGGCGTCACTTAAAATTTACGCTAAAACAGGTTCGGTATATTCAGTAACACCAAGGCTTGCCATTGCAAAAGGCGAGGCACTACCCGTTGCGGACACCATTACTGCAGAAAACATGATCATCCGTTTGCAAAAGGTGAATGCTGACAACAGCGTGGAAGTTGGTATTAAAGAATCAAACCTGCTGATGGATTACGTTACGCTGAAGGCTTACAAATTTCCCTTTATCAATGTGCTTTGGCTGGGAATAGTCGTTACAGCTATTGGAATCATCATAAGTATGGTAAGAAGGATACAGTTAAATCGCCGGGGCGTATAAACCATAACATTTCCTATACAGCGTTTTGGGAGGAATAACTGTCCGTTTAAAATTGCGGGAACTTAGTTGTAATTTTAGACTACGTGCGTGCATATCAACAAAATATTAAAAGATTTAAACTACTGGCAATCACGACACTTATCGCGATTACCTCGTCTTTTGCACAAATCGAACCCACTGTTGCAAACACTGACAGCATTCCCCCAATTCCTCCTATGTCTGAACGTATCAAAAGATGGGGGCCTAATGATACAATCATCGTTTCGATGATCTGGTACCAGAATGAAATGATGCCATACAAGGAGTTGGGTATGGTATGGGTGGGAAATGGTCTTGCGGGCAGGAAGATGGAAAAGTTCATTGCAGAGTGGACGAGGTTGAGAAATGCGGTGTATGTAACATATCCTTACGCGCGAATTGCGGGATCGACCATCAACGACATCAATAAGAACCTTGCTTCCGTTACCAATAAGAAAGCCCGGAAAGAATATATCAAATCCAGGGAAAAGCAATTGAAGAGTGAATTTGCCGACCCTTTATCGAACTTGTCGGTATACCAGGGCAAGATCCTTATGAAGCTGATCAATCGGCAAACGGGCAATAATTGCTATGAAATAATTAAAGAATACAAGGGTGGGGTTAATGCACGCGTGTACCAGACCGTGGCATTTTTTGTTGGTGGCAACCTAAAGCAGGATTATGACCTGGCCGACAAAACAGATCGTCAAATTGAAAACTTCGTCCGGGAGATCGACGGCGTCTGGTATAATAATCCATATAGAAAATAATTTGCCTCTCTCACTGTAATCCTGGTGAGCATCATCAGTAGGTGAGATAATAGTGAATAGTTCATTGAGGTTATACCCTCCTGCCTCAATGAACTATTCACTATTATCTATTCACTATTCTCTTCTAAACGTGGCGACCTTCCGCGACTTCCGACTTCTCCTTATATTGCAAGTATGAAACTTGATATTCTTGCCATCGGCGTTCATCCTGATGATATTGAGCTGGGTTGTTCCGGCACACTGATCAATGAAATAAAGAGTGGAAAAAAAGTGGGTATTCTCGACCTCACGCAGGGCGAATTAGGGACAAGAGGAACGGTAGAAACGCGGTATCACGAAGCAGCTAATGCAGCAATGATCATTGGTGTACAACTTAGGGATAATCTGAAAATGCGTGATGGGTTTTTTAAAAATGATGAGGAACACCAGTTGAAACTTATTGCTGCTCTGCGCAAATACAGACCAGATATAGTAATCGGTAATGTATTGCATGATCGCCATCCCGATCATGGCAGGGCCGGACAATTGATAGCTGACGCATGTTTTCTTTCAGGACTTACGCGTATCAGTACCAAAGACGCAGATGGTGTGGAACAGGAAAGGTGGAGACCAACTTACGTGTTGCACTACATTCAGGATTGGTACCATGAGCCTGATTTGCTGATTGATATCAGTGATGTATTCGAGCAAAGGATGAAGTCGATTGAAGCATACAGCACGCAGTTTCACACTAACGCTACAAGTGCGGAAGGTCCGCAAACTTATATATCCACCCCTGATTTCCTCGAAAGCGTGGTAGCACGCGCCCGCATGTTTGGTAAAAGAATTGGCGTAAAATATGCAGAAGGATTTATTAGCGAGAAAAAGATCGGAATTCGCAATCTGGATGCTTTGATCCAGATAGAAACCTGATTAATAGTGTAGAACGAACTTTATGATATCATATGGTGTTCAAAACCACATAATCTCGGTATTTTAAGGTACTTTCGCACTTCATTTTTAGACTAATACATACTAATGCAAATACCCAAATTCACCAATGTCCCGCACTCCTTTCACGGTGAACTAAAAAAAAGGATAAGTGCGTATTTCGAAGAGGTGGGGAAATCAACTACTGGTAATTACAGCCTTTTTATAAAAGCAATCATATTAGTAATAAGTTTCCTATTTATTTATATCCATCTTATATTCTTTACTCCGGTTACCTGGCTTGCCATTCTTGAATGTGTATTGTTCGGCGGACTTACTGCAGCAATAGGATTTAATGTGATGCATGATGGCGCACACGGTAGCTTTAGCCGTTACAAATGGCTAAACGACCTTGCAGCTTTATCCGTAAATTTTCTTGGGGCTAATAATTTCATGTGGAAAACGAAACACAACGTTATTCACCATGCCTATACAAACGTAGATGGAATAGATGACGATATTGACGCTAAACCATTTCTGCGGCTGTGCGAAACCCAGAAATATTATAAAGTTCACCGTTACCAGCACCTGTACTTTTGGGCTGCGTATTCATTGCTTTATTTATGGTGGGTGTTTGTAACAGACTATAAAAAATATTTCCTCAAACGTGTAGGTAATGTACCGCTCAGGAAGATGAGCAAAACGGATATACTGTCTTTTTGGTCATTCAAAGTGTTGCATCTTGGGTTATTTGTAGCATTACCAATTTACATGGTTGGTTTTATGCCCTGGTTGATCGGGTTCCTGGTATCGGGATTGTTTGCCGGGTTCGTCCTTAGTATGGTTTTCCAGCTTGCACATACCGTGGAACATACTCACTTTCCAGCCATGAATGAAGAAACAGGCAAAATGGAAGATGAGTGGGCCGTACACCAGTTGAAAACAACAGCAAATTTTGCTACGCGTAATAAAGTAATTTCATGGTTGGTAGGCGGATTAAATTTCCAGGTAGAACACCACCTGTTTCCCAAGATATCACACGTGCATTATCCAGCCATCAGCAAGATAATTAAGAAAGCCTGCAACGATTTCGGGGTACCCTATATTGAGTATCCTAAATTTAGAATGGCAGTTGCTTCGCATGTAAAATATTTGAAGCATTTGAGCAGAAAATAGAGCTAAGAGTTCGAAAGAGATAAAGAGAAAAAGAGGTATGACTTATGGTCGTACCTCTTTCTTTTAGCAAGGATTTCGAACCATAAAAAGTAAAAGAGAATTGAATCTAACGTTTGTACCTCTTTTTCACCTTTTTTTTAAAGAGCGAAATATCTGGCCACCTTCTTTTGCTCCTTTCCTCTTTTAAGCTCTTAGCAACCGAATTTTGCCACCCCGCCAAACCCTGTTAACTTGCACCGTTTTTCAATACGGTATCATGGTTGATCTTAGTAATTACGATCCAAATAGTGTAAGCAATCCCAACAATAATATTTTTGGGTTACCCTCAACAGAAGATGAGGCAAGACTTATAATCGTTCCCGTTCCCTGGGAAGTAACGGTGAGTTACGGTGCAGGCACGGCGCGTGCTCCTGAAGCGATCCTGAAGGCAAGCTTGCAGGTGGACCTGTTTGACCAGGAAACTCCTGACGCCTGGAAACAGGGCTATTACATGCGTCAGCCTGATCGAAAGGTGCTGATGAAAAGTGATTACCTGCGTAAGGAAGCAGAGCTTTATATCGACTATATATCGCGAGGTGAGGATGTGTACGCGAATCAATTCATGACCAAGACCCTGAAAGATATTAATGAAGGTGCCATATATCTCAACAACTGGGTGTATGATCAAACAAGGGTGCTGTTGGCAAAAGACAAACTGGTTGGCTTACTCGGCGGCGACCATAGTACCCCGTTGGGTTTTTTTAGAGCCATCGGCGAAAAGCATGGTGAATTTGGAATACTCCAAATCGATGCGCATTGCGATCTGCGTGAAGCGTATGAAGGTTTAAATTATTCGCACGCCAGCATTATGTACAATGCATTGAATGAAATACCTCAATTAGAGAGGCTCGTGCAAGTGGGGGTGCGTGATTATAGCCAGGGCGAAGCGGATTATATTAAAAATAGTAAACATCGTGTAATCACATATTTCGATAAAGACATCCGATGTCGCCAATATGAAGGCGACTCCTGGAAAAACATCGCGGAAGAGATTGTCAGCAAACTACCCGAAAAGGTTTATATAAGCTTCGACATCGACGGTCTTGACAGAAAACTTTGTCCGCATACCGGTACACCAGTTCCTGGTGGATTCGAAACAGAAGAGGTTTTCTATATTTTCCGTAAGGTGATGCAAAGCGGAAGAAAGATCGTGGGTTTTGATCTCTCAGAAGTTGGTGTAAGCGAAAGCGACTGGAATTCAAATGTCGGTGCACGGGTATTGTTCAAATTATGTAATGTGTTGATCGCAAGTAATGCTTAAACAAACCGAAATAGAAAGTTACAGTCTCTTATTAAAAAATGATAAGGTAAAGCAGTATAACAGGTTTGCGATTTTTATAAACCTGCTGAATTTTCTGTTATTCCTTGCTATCAGTTATTACACAGTCGAAAGACGTGCGAGCAATATTGCATTATCCGGTGCGATTTCCATCGCCGTTTCATTAATGATCCATTATTTTCTCGTCACAACAAAAAAACATAAAGAGAGCGTCTATCTTTCCATAGGATTTTTTCTTGCTATCATAACATGGGTACAGCTTGGGCATTTATGGGGAACTGTTATTATGGTCATGCTGTCACTGCTTTATTTACTTGCGAGGAACAGGGTAATTGTGTATTTCAATAACGACCATGTAGTATATAGCACAATTCCGAAAAAAATAATTACCTGGGAGCAATTGAGCAACGTGATGTTGAAAGATGGGCTGCTTACAATTGATTACCGGTCAAACAAAATACTTCAGGCAGAAATTGTGGATACGGACGAGAAGGTTGATGAAAAAGAATTTAATGAATTTTGCAGTCAGCGCTTGCGTGCTACGGCAGTCCCGGCCTGATTATTTGAACCTTACTATTAATTATGATTTTGTCTCAATCGCCATATATACTTTATTCCGACGGGAAAGGAAACATTTTTGAAGATAACAGCCTGTTCGTTACCGGGCGGAGTGGATGGGATGCTATTCCTGTGCCTACAGACGAATGGATCGAATTGCCTGAGGGCGGCTCCTTATACGAATTGCCAGGGCGC
This sequence comes from uncultured Chitinophagaceae bacterium, assembly GCA_965652975.1. GTDB lineage: Bacteria > Bacteroidota > Bacteroidia > Chitinophagales > Chitinophagaceae > CADEDV01. The sequence continues at coordinate 14,915 of CBFGYO010000080.1, forward strand.
AGAGGAATTGGTATCGACGTAAAAACGGGCGAAATGCGTTTATGTGAAAAAGGTTGGGCCGTTGCTGCCTTTATACCGCCGGCACATACGGGCTATTATCTTTCAGCTTACGAGTCGGCACCCGATGCGCCCACGCTTCCTTTATTTTGCTACACTGCCGCCGGCTGGCACAATGAAAAGTTTTACGTACCTGCCACACGTATTGAACAGGACATACGGCAGGATTGCAGTGGCTATGATACGGAGAAAGTACAATCAGGCGTGCATAACCTGTTGAAACATTATCCTCATAACAGGCTGGTAAATCATTTAGGTAATAATTGTGCACTGACTTACCACTGTCCGGCTGCACGAAATTTTGCACTTGGTCGTTGGGAATGTCCGGTACCAGTTTCACCAGCTTGCAATGCCAACTGTGTAGGCTGTATTTCATTACAACCAGACGAAGAACCGATTGTTTCAACACAGGACCGGCTAAATTTCAAACCGACTGCAGAAGAAATCGTTGAATTTACCGTACCACATCTAGAATCGGCGCCCTACCCGATCATCAGTTTTGGCCAGGGTTGTGAAGGTGAACCTTTACTGATGTGGGAAACCATTCGCGAAGCAATTATCGAAATCAGAAAACACACATCAAAAGGAAGCATTAATATCAATACCAACGGGTCAAAGCCTGACGCAGTAAAAGCGCTTTGCGAAGCGGGGCTTAATTCGATCCGTGTAAGTACCAATTCGGCAAGAAGTGAAATATACATGCCTTACTATCGTCCTAATAATTATGTTTTCGAAGATATTATTGAAAGCCTGAAGGTCGTGACTGCATATGGAGGCTGGACATCCATAAATTATTTTGTTTTTCCGGGTATGACTGATAGCGTTGCCGAATATGAAGCATTGCGTAAGCTCATCAGTGAAACCGGGCTGAAGATGATCCAGTGGAGAAATTTCAATATCGATCCAGACTGGTATCTCGGCAAGATCGGCGTTGTCGACACCGGTGAATGTATGGGCGTAAAACAATTACAGGAATTGATACGGGAGGAATTTCCCGCACTTAGGTTTGGTTATTTCAATCCCCCGATAGAAAGAATAAAGGGACGATACGAAATGGATTTTGCACATCATTGACAACAGCCTTGACTAAACGAAATACACTTACCGGCATTAGCGTTGCGGTTTTAGCAACCCTTATCTGGTCCGGTAATTTTATTATCGCCCGCGGTATTATAAAAGTCATTCCGCCCGTTACACTCGCATTTTACCGCTGGCTGCTCGCCACTTTAATACTTCTCCCTTTTTCGTGGAGTTTTTTTAAGTCAGGCTGGAGTATAGTAAAGGACAGATTCCTCTATTTTTTAGTGGCTGCTGCCATGGGCATAAGTATATTTAACACCTTTGTGTATATCGGCGGCCATTACTCCGAAGCAGTCAACCTGGCCCTCATTGGAACTACTTCTTCACCTATCATGTCGGTAATACTGGCAGTTATTTTCCTCAAAGAAAGGATAAGCATTATCAGGATCATTGGCATGCTGGTTTGTTTGGCGGGTGTATTGTTGTTGTTGATAAAAGGAGATATCAATAACCTGTTTACTTTAACCTTTTCCGCTGGCGACTGGTGGGTATTGGGTGCTGCGCTTGCTTTTGCTATTTATAATACGATGGTCAAGAAAAAGCCGGTGGGCATGCCGTCTATACATTTTCTTTTTGCCGTGTTCCTGATTGGAACAATATTACTTTTACCATTTTATATTCTTGAGTACCGGCACCAGGGTGGATTCGAACTTTCTTTTGCTAATGCCTCGATATTTATTTACCTCGCTCTTGGTGCATCTGTGGTTTGCTTTCTGCTTTGGAATATGGCGATTGCAAAACTGGGAAGTGGAAGAGCGGCGTTATTTGGAAATCTGATCCCGGTATTTAGTAGTGTGGAAGCTGTGTTGATATTAGGAGAAAAAATAAGCTGGGTGCAGGTTGCGAGTTTTGGAATTGTAATTGCCGGGCTGGTTATTAGTAATCTTCAGAGAAGGAATTGAGTATCTGAAGTGTTGATCTTTTTATTAGGACGGTTATTTTTCTGATGCAAGCATTCGCTTTCCTCTTAAGCATCAATGCGGCTGTTAAGAGCATTGATCAACTTACGTAACAAACAATTGCTCCTTCTTTATTCTAAAACAATAACTCCATCGTCTTTAACATATAACACCGACGTTAACGGTGTTGCTCAACCCACGAAACGAATTTTTAGCCGTTTCTGATAATCTAAATAACATTCCATCCTCTTAGCAACTACAGCAACGTTAACAAGTGATCAACTCTCCAAGCAAACTTTTAGTCGCTTATGACAATTAAAACAATATCCCATGCTCTTTAGCTTCTAACAGCGAGGTTAACATCGGATAAACCCTCCCAAACAAACTTTTATCCCCTTAAGATAATCAAAACCACATCCCTCCTCTTTAGCATCTAACGGTGACGTTAACAACTGATCAACCCTCCAAGCATACTTTTATCTCCTTAAGATAAATCTAAACAAAATCCCATCTTCTTAGCATCTAACAGCGACGTTTACAACTGATCAATCCTTCAAACAATCCTTTAGCCCTTATGACAGTCCATCCAAAATCAACATCCTCTTTAGCATGTAACTGAGACGTTAACAACTGATCAACCCTCCAAACAAACTTTTATCCC
>CBFGYO010000081.1:0-17548 GCA_965652975.1 uncultured Chitinophagaceae bacterium
TTCCACCGTCGAAAGGGGTTGCAAATATAATTAGTTAGGCCTAGAACCCCAATTCTTTTTAACAAGTTTTCCCGCATAACCAGGCGATGAAAACATTTCTTATTTACATCCCATACTCACTCAAAAACTTGATCCGCATGATCTTCAACTGCTCCCAGTTGAAATTATGTTCCGACAACTCCTCCTGTGCTACCTGCAACGACGAGGTATCACAACCTTTGAAGTAATCGATGATCTCATCCTGCTCATCCTCATCCAGCATTTCATCTATCGCATAATCCAGTTTGAGCTTGGTCCCACTGGCCGCAATCGTCTCCATTTCTTCCAGCATCTCATCCATTCTCCATCCTTTATTCTTTGCTATGGTTTCGAGTGAAACTTTCTTATCGGTATTCTGAATGATGTACACCTTGTTACCACTCTTATTCACCACGCTCTTCATCACAAAATCATCGGGCTTCTCGATATTATTATCTTCAACATACTTCGCTATCAGATCTACGAATGGTTTGCCATAACGCATTGCCTTTCCTTTACTCACACCCTGGCATTTATCCAGGTCAGCAACCGAAGTAGGATACATGGTTGCCATATCCTGCAGCGACGTTTCCAGGAATATCACAAATGGCGGCAGGTTTTTCTTCTTCGCTTCCTTCTGCCTCAATTCCTTTAGCATTTCAAAAAGTCTTTCATCAAGTGCCGCACCAACTGTTGCCTCTGTCCCTTCTTCATCATCGGCATTGGCATCATCATAAAGATGGTTGAGGATAACCTTAAAGGATTTTGGTTTCTTCAGGAATGCTTCGGCTTTCTTTGTGAACTTCAACACGCCATATTCCTCAATGTCTTTTACCAACATGCCTTCCAGCAGCAATTGCCTGATCAGTGAGTTCCAGAAATGCGCATCCTTTTCATTGCCGCTGGCAAAAATGTCGAGGCCATCATGACGGAACATCTGAATCTGCGGCGTTAGCTTACCGGTAAGGATCTGCACCACGTATTCTGTAGCAAACCGCTCGTCAAGGGCCTTTATCGCCTTCAAAGCAATCAATGCTTCTTCCTTCGCTTCTACTTTTTCTTTCGGATGTTTACAGTTATCGCACTGCCCGCAATTTTCTTTTTCATACTCCTCGCCGAAGTAACTCATCAGCACTTTCCTGCGACACACGCCACTCTCGGCGTAAGCCACCGTTTCATTTATCAACTGCGCCCCCACTTCACGTTCGCTTAATGGTTTGTCGCGCATGAGATGCTCGAGCTTGCTTACATCCTTATGAGAATAATATAACACACACTTGCCTTCCAGTCCATCGCGACCGGCACGGCCGGTTTCCTGGTAATAATTTTCAATTGACTTTGGAATATTATAGTGGATCACAAACCGGATATCCGGCTTGTCGATACCCATACCAAAAGCAATGGTAGCACAGATCACCTGCACATCTTCATTTAAAAACTGATCCTGCCTGTCTGCACGCAGCTTGCTATCGAGACCTGCGTGATACGCCACAGCCTTAATGCCATTGGCATTTAATATATCGGCAAGCTCTTCTGTTGTTTTACGATTGAGCGTATAGATGATGCCGCTCTTTGTTTTCATTCCCTTGATAAAACGCACAATGCTCTCGTCTGTTTGCGCTTTTTTGATCTTGGGAAGTATCTCGTAATAAAGATTGGGCCTATTGAATGAGGAAATGAAAATATTCGGATTATGCAGGTCCAGGTTTTTTACAATATCGCTCTGCACCTTTGGCGTAGCCGTTGCAGTAAGTGCGATCACCGGGATGTCTGGATTAATCTGTATCATCATTTCCCGCAGGCGCCTGTATTCCGGGCGAAAGTCATGTCCCCATTCAGAAATACAGTGAGCCTCATCGACTGCAAAAAATGAAATCTTGAGGTCTGAAAAGAATTCCAGGTTCTCCTGCTTCGTCAATGTTTCCGGTGCTACATACAGCATCTTTGTTTTGCCGGACAGGAGGTCATCATGAACTTCTTTAATTTCCTTTTTATTAAGCGTGGAGTTTAAAAAGTGCGCTACCTCGTCGTTGCTGCTATAACCCCGAACCAGGTCTACCTGGTTTTTCATCAACGCAATAAGTGGAGAAACAATGATAGCGACGCCTTCGCTCACCATTGCAGGCAGTTGATAACACAGGCTTTTGCCGCCGCCGGTAGGCATAATCACAAAAGTATCATGACCAGCCAGGAGCGATTCGATCACCTTTTCCTGAGTGCCTTTGAATTTATCAAACCCAAAATGTTCCTGTAACGCTTTGTGGAGATCAAACCGCTTACCATCGATTCTTTTCCTTGCAGGTGTTAGTTCCTTAACGCCGGTGTTACTGTCTGGTTTTGTTCTAACAGACTTTCCGTTTGCCTTCTTTGCAGTTGTTGCCATTACCGTGATGTTTCCTTCGCATTTTTAAAAAAATGCAGTTTTTTAAGATAGTCAATTTTGCCTTAACCGGACTTTCAGCAGACTCTATTTTATGCACAATGCTGGTTGCCGGCACTGATATTCGAAGATCCCCGTATAGGGCTGAAGCAGATAGAATAAAAACAATTTCCTTTCGGATTCCCGTTGGCACTGTCCCAGCCCCGCTTTTGAGGACGGCGAATTTACGAATCATAGTCCTTTTGCCGAAAGTAAAACCGTTAAAATTCATGCACAACGATTGCGTTACGTAGTGTTGGTGGTAAAACCTCTAATTTTGCGGCCGCAGCCACTGTAGATTAACAAGCGGCAGTTATTATATGGATGTGTCAATCAAACAGATTGCTTTGAGAACCATTGAACTGGAAGCCCAGGCCGTAGCAGGGCTTGCCACCTATATTAATGGAGAATTCGAAGCTGCTATCCGGGCCATTTCACAATGTCGTGGCCGGATCGTCGTAAGTGGTATTGGCAAAAGTGCCGTAATAGCCCAAAAAATAGTTGCCACATTCAATTCCACAGGTACGCCATCCATCTTTATGCATGCTGCCGATGCCATACACGGCGACCTGGGAATGGTGCAACAGGATGATGTAGTAATAATATTAAGCAAGAGCGGCGAAAGCCCCGAAATAAAAGTACTGGTTCCCCTGATCCGAAATTTTGGCAACATACTTATTAGCATTGTAGGACAAATGGATTCTTACCTTGCCAAAAATTCAACGATCATACTCAACACCACCGTTACGCAAGAAGCCTGCCCCAACAATCTTGCACCTACATCCAGCACCACTGCGCAACTCGTAATGGGCGATGCACTAGCCGTGTGCCTGATGGAAATGAAAGGATTTCAAAGTGATGATTTTGCCAAGTTTCATCCCGGCGGCACACTCGGTAAAAAGTTATACCTCCGCGTATCCGACCTGTATGCAAACAATGAAAAGCCCAAGGTGCTTACAGGTAAATCACTGAAAGAGGTAATCGTAGAAATGACGCAAAAACGGCTTGGCATTACAGCAGTTGTAGATAAAGATGATACGCTTCTCGGTATCATCACCGATGGCGACCTGCGCCGTATGCTCGAAAACAATATCGCTATCGACGCGGTGAAAGCTGATGATATCATGACAGCCAACCCCATAACGATTGGTGCGGGCGAAATGGCCATCGACGCGCTGGACGTATTGCGGCAAAAAGAAATTACGCAACTGGCGGTAACTGAAAACGGAAAATATTTAGGAATTATACATTTGCATGATCTGATCAGGGAAGGTTTGATCTGAACCGACCCCGCTCATCTTATTTTCAATGAACAAACATCACTACGTAGCAATAATGGCTGGCGGCATCGGGAGCCGGTTTTGGCCAATGAGCCGCAGCAATTACCCCAAACAATTCCTGGATATTCTTGGTATAGGGAAGACGCTGATACAACAAACCTTTGAACGGTACAGCAAAGTGGTGCCGGAAGAAAATATATTCATCGTTACATCGCAGGAATATGTATCCATTGTAAAAAAACAGCTTCCAAATCTTCCGGACGATAATATCCTTGCAGAACCATCTAAAAAAAACACAGCCCCCTGCATTGCATACGTAGCTTTCAAACTGATGAAAAAAGATCCAAAGGCCGTAATGATTGCAGCGCCTTCGGACAACCTGATACTTGAACAGGATGAGTTTATTAAAACCTGCAACAAGGCTCTGAGCTTTGTAGAACATATCAACGCCTTCATTACACTTGGCGTAAAGCCTACCTACCCCAATACCGGCTATGGCTATATACAGCACGACACCGTGGCTGCTGCCCCCGATATTTATAAAGTAAAAACTTTTACAGAAAAGCCAAATATTGAACTGGCTGAAACATTTATCGCAAGTGGTGACTTTTTGTGGAACGCAGGCATTTTTACCTGGAAGGTGAAGAACATCATCGATGCGTTTGAAAAATATCTCCCAGAAATGTACGAGGTGTTTGCCGCTGAAAAAGATAAATTCAATACGCCTGAAGAGGCTGCTGCGATTGAACAGATCTATCCCCAGTGTACCAATATCTCTATTGACTTTGGCATTATGGAAAATGCAGATAATGTATACGTTATTCCCGCATCTTTTAGCTGGAGCGACCTCGGTACCTGGAACAGCGCATGGGAAAACATGGAAAAAGATTATTTCGGCAACGCCGTAGCGGGAAAACATGTAATGGTGGTGGATGCCAACAACTGCATGGTGCATGTGCCCGACAATAAACTTGTTTTATTACAGGGGCTGCACGATTTTATCGTTGTAGACACAAAAGATGTGCTGCTTATTTGTAAAAAAGACCAGGAACAGGAAATCAAGGAATATGTTGCGGAAGTAAAACGCAATAAGGGCGACAAATTCCTATAATTTGATGTAGGGATCTTTAAATGTTGTTTGATTAAAGGATCCGCCCCCTGTTTTTCTAAAAGTTTACGTGAAATTTACCAACGCGTCGGTCACCCTCCTTCTATTCATTTAAGTAAATTGTATGTTCAACGGCTCCAAAAAGCCGAAATAGCTATATGCATATACCCGTAAACAATATTCTTTTTCTCGATATCGAAACGGTGCCGCAACAACCATCGTTTGATCAGATGCCAGATGACTGGCGGGCGCTCTGGACAAAGAAGGCCGAAAACCTTTTGCGCAACCGTGAAGATGAAACTCCTGAGAGTATCTATCCGCGCGCCGGCATTTATGCGGAGTTTGGAAAAATAATCTGCATTAGTTGCGGTTTTATCCACGGTATTGGCGCAAATAAAAAGATGGTGCTGAAATCTTTTTCAGGCGATAATGAAAAACAGGTTCTTTACGAGTTTATCGAAATGTTGGGCAAATGGACCGGAAGTGAACCACGCCTGTTGTGTGCACATAATGGAAAGGAATTTGATTTTCCCTACCTGTGCCGTCGCCTCATGATCAACGCCCTGCCAATACCTCATATTTTAAACAACAGTGGCAAAAAACCATGGGAGGTGCCACATCTCGACACCATGGAATTGTGGAAGTTTGGCGATTATAAAAGTTACACTACACTCAATCTCCTGGCTCATGCACTGGGTATCCCAACGCCGAAGGATGATATTGATGGCAGCATGGTGTGGGAAGTATACTGGAAACAAAAGAATCTTCCCCGCATTGTAAGTTATTGCCAGAAAGACGTAATCACAGTTGCGCAAATCCTCCTTCGAATGAACGGGGACTCATTAATAGCCGCAGAAAATATTGAAATAAAATCATGACTTCTGCATGTTCTTACTGACGATAACTTTGTGTTGATATAACAACGACGAAAATTTTCTAACATGCAACGAACTAATTATTCCTCGGGTGCGCGATGGGAAGACATAGTTGGCTATAGCCGTGCAGTAAAAGTGGGCAACACGATCGAGGTTACGGGTACGGTAGCTGTTGACGATAACAACCAACTTGTAGGCAGCAACGACGCATATGCCCAAACACGATTTATCATCGAAAAAATTGAAAGAGTGTTGGCCAGGGCCGGCGCCACACTTAATGATGTAGTGCGGACGCGAATGTTTGTAACTGATATCAGTCGCTGGGAAGAGTATGGAAAAGCTCATGGTGAATTTTTTCATAAAATAAAACCCTGCACTTCCATGATCGAAGTAAAGGGATTGATAGCGCCAGAATATTTAATCGAAATAGAAGCCACCGCAATTCTTTCATAAAAATGAATATCGAAAATCTCCGTGAGTATTGCATCTCAAAAGCAGATGTGGAAGAAACGCAGCCTTTTGGACCTGATAACCTGGTGTATAAGGTAAATGGAAAAATGTTTCTACTTGCAGCACTCGACGAGGATCCTTTACAGTTCAATGTAAAATGTGACCCTGAAAAAGCGCTCGAACTGCGAGAAGAGCATGCATGTGTGCTGCCAGGTTACCATATGAATAAAAAACACTGGAACACCATTATTGTAGACGGATCTGTGTCCGTAAAGCAACTGAAAGAGTGGATAGACGATTCATATGAGCTGGTGACCGGCAAAGGCAACAAGAAAAAGAAATGAAATCATTATATACAAGCAAGCAATTTAATACTACCCATTTTGCATATTACTTCTAAACTCCCCAACGTAGGCACTACCATCTTTACAGTGATGAGTGGACTGGCTACAGAATACAATGCCGTGAACCTTGGCCAGGGATTTCCCGACTATCAAATGAATGAAGAGTTGATGGCGCTGGTGAATGAGGCTATGAAAAATGGTTATAATCAATATGCACCAATGCCCGGGTGGATGCCTCTCAAAGAATCTATTGCTGAAAAGATCCAGTTCCTGTACGAAACGAAAGTGGACCCGAATACAGAAATAACAATCACACCTGGCGGTACCTACGCTATCTACTCTGCCTTTACCACCATCCTTCAACCGGGTGATGAGGTAATCGTATTCGAACCTGCGTATGATAGTTATATTCCAAATATCGAGATCAATGGCGCCAAAGCCATTACCATTCCGTTGCAATATCCCGGTTATCATATCGACTGGCAGGCTGTAACAAATGCGATTACTTCAAAAACAAAAGCGATCATCATCAACTCGCCTCACAATCCCACCGGCACGGTCATTAGCGAAAAAGATATCGAACAGTTGCGGCTTATTACCAACGACAGCAACATTTTTATTATCAGCGATGAAGTATATGAGCACCTCATCTTTGACCAAATACCCCACCAGAGCATCCTTCGCTATCCTGACCTGCTTCAAAGAAGTTTTGTATGCTTTTCATTTGGCAAGGTGTACAATTGCACCGGGTGGAAACTGGGGTATTGCGTTGCGCCTGCAGCACTCACCAAAGAATTCAGAAAGGTGCACCAGTTTAATTCCTTTACCTGCCACACTCCGTCGCAAGTGGCACTTGCTAGCTTTCTAAAAAACAGGGATGCTTATTTATCATTGGGTAGTTTTCTGCAAGAGAAAAGAGATTACTTCAAGAAATTGATGACACATACACGCTTTACCCTCCAGGAATCATATGGCAGTTACTTCATTTGCGGTACATACGAACGCATCAGTGATGAAAGTGACAAAGAGCTTGCAATCCGTCTTACAAAAGAGGCCGGGGTTGCTACCATTCCCGTATCGGCATTCTACCACGACGCCAAAGATGATAAAGTGCTTCGCTTTTGTTTTTCCAAAAAGAATGAAACGCTTGAACGGGCAGTTGAAAAATTAGCCGCGTTTGGAAAATAAGCAGGTAGCAGCATCATGGGGAATTGTTAGCTTGCAGGCGGCAATTTCTTCGAGCTTCCTGGAAACTCCAGGCGGCAACCTCACCGGTACTACTATAACGCTTTCTTATGGCTACCGGTTCTGAAATCGCCGGCAGTCAACGAATAAGCATTGAGGTTATCCGAGTCAAAATACAAAGGCATCCTGTACATGCTCCTGGCAGCCCTGGGTTTTTCAGTAATGGGTGGAGCAGCCAAATTATTAAAAGGAAGTTTTAATGCAGGTCAGCTCGTGTTTTGGCGAAATATCGTTGGACTGCTGGTGCTTGTTATAAGCTTCGCCAACAGGCGGCCGGTAAATAAAGGCGGGAAGTTTCATCTTCTCATCTTCAGGGGACTGATGGGCACCGCGGCACTATACACCCTTCTGTATTGTATACTCCATCTTCCACTAGGTACTGCAATGACCTACAATCTCACCTCGGCTCTCTTTATTGCGATATTTTCCTTTATACTTTTCAGGGAATACAATGGACCGGTTGTACTATTTGCAGTGATCTTTGGTTTTGTGGGTATGCTATTAATCTATAAGCCATCCATTAATTTCCCCTGGTATTATCATGGTGCCGGCCTGCTTTCCGGCATCACATCGGCGCTTGCCTATATTACTGTAAACAAACTGGCACCGCACTATGATCCGCGGGTGATTGTGCTTGCTTTTGTGGGAACGGGCGTGATAGTACCTGTAATATTTATGTGCATTCACTACCTGGCTGCGATACCCACAGATACCGTGTTCTTCATCGACTGGCGCTGGCCAAAGGGTGTGGAGTGGTTTTATGTTTCGTGGCTGGGGCTCGCTGCACTTTTTGGCCAATATTTCGTTACTAAGGCATATGGCGCAGACCGGGCGGGAATAGTTTCAGCCATTGGCTATGCCAATATCGTATTCTCCGTATTTATAGGCATGGCCCTGGGTGATGCGTTCCCCGATTTCATTTCACTAACCGGTATTATCTTCATCATTCTCAGTGGTGTTATCATTACGCAGGTAAGGAAAAACAGGTGATCAGCACTAATATTAAAAAAATATTTGGAAACGCCAATTCTTTAATCGTATATTTGCGATATAAGATTTTAAAAATGGCAGTTAATAAGAAAGAAGAGTTTAGCATTAGGGAACAATCCCTGGCCGCATTTGCAAAAGCAATCAGTCACCCGGCCCGTATCGCCATCCTGAACGTACTTGCAAAAAACAACGAGTGCATTTGCGGGCAAATTGTAGACATACTTCCCCTCGCACAGAGTACGGTGAGCCAGCACCTGAAGGAACTAAAAAATGCCGGCCTTATCGACGGTACCATCGATGGCCCGCGTAGCTGCTATTGCATCAACTGGAAAGCTTTTGAGAAATTCAATACTGAATTCAACTCCCTTTTTGATACCCTTAAGACCAAAAATGAAAAAGCCTGTTGCTGAAATTATTAATCACTAATAAAGTATAGCCATGAATTCCAACACAGAAATCAAATCGATGGTCCGCGAAAAATACACGGCCATTGCAAACCAGCCAAAGCAGGCAAACACAGCATCCTGTTGCGGAGCCACCTCATCCACCGCCGACACATGCTGCGTAATGGCCGATGACTATTCACGTCTCGATGGTTACAACCCCGATGCCGACCTCGGGCTGGGATGCGGACTGCCTACCGAGTATGCTAATATCAGCGACGGTAATGTCGTAGTCGACCTGGGCAGCGGCGCCGGTAATGACGCGTTTGTAGCCCGGAAGCTTGCCGGAGAAAATGGTAAAGTAATAGGTATCGACTTCACCGATGCCATGATAACACTCGCGAGAAAGAATGCCATCAAACTCGGTTTCACCAATGTTGAGTTTCGCCAGGGTGATATAGAAGATCTGCCGGTGATGAGCAATTATGTAGATGTGATCGTTAGCAATTGTGTGCTCAACCTCGTACCCAACAAGCACAAAGTATTCAGTGAAATATTCAGGGTACTTAAACCCGGAGCCCATTTTTCCATTTCGGATATTGTTCTTGAAGGTGAAATACCTGCAAAATGGAAAGATGTGGCCGAATTGTATGCCGGCTGCGTATCCGGAGCTATTCAAAAAGACGAATATCTCTCAATTATTCGTGAAGCAGGATTTTCTAATGTAGTGCTACAAAAAAATAAGGCAATCAATATCCCTGACGATGTGCTTGCATCCTACTTCAGTACCGAAGAAATAGACACTTTCAAAAACAGTAACACTCGTATCACAAGCATTACGGTGTATGGTGAAAAACCTGCGAAAGACAGCCGTAATTGCTGTGAACCGGGAAGTAGTTGCTGTTAACGATAAACAATTTTGTAAACAATCATTTTTAACCAAAAAACGTAAAGCCATGAACGTTCAAATTCAAAAAGACCCCGGTTGCTGCGAACCAGGCAGCATGTGTTGCGGAGTAGAGAGCTGTTGTTAATTTAAAAAGACGCAGAGTTCGCAATAGCGACGTAAAGAGCACAAAGCTTTTTATCTCCGCGAACTTTGCGTCTTATTTGCGTCCTTTGCGGACCGTGCTTTCACATACTTTAAAGGCAAAAAACAGAATACCTGGTATGAACTATAAACTCGAACCTGCCAATCAATACCGATCACAAGCAATCGATCTGCTTATAGCTAACAACCTTCCTGTAAGCGACCTGGATGAAAGCAAACCACTCTACGTGTTGGTAATTGATGAACAGGTGGCTGCTACGGCTGGTCTCGAGCTTTTTGAAAAAACCGCCTTGCTTAGAAGTGTTAGCGTGAAGAAAGATATGCAGGGGCAAGGATTGGGAAAAACTATTGCAAGAGAGATGGAGGAAATTGCAAAGAAAAAGGGCGTCGACACATTTTATCTTTTAACGACAACCGCTAAAGACTTCTTTGAAAAAAATGGTTATATAGTAATCGATCGTAATGAAGTTCCCGACACTATTCGTTCCAGCTCCGAGTTTAGTTCCGTTTGCCCCTCTACAGCTACCGTTATGAAAAAAGACTTAACCGCAAAAAAGAAAATACTTTTTGTATGTATTGAAAACAGCAATCGCAGCCAGATGGCGCAGGCGTTTGCGAGCATGATTGGTAAGGATGCGGTTGAGGCTTACAGCGCAGGTTCAAAACCGTCAGGTATTGTAAACCCAAAAGCTATTGCTGCGATGAAAGAATTAGGATACAACCTCCAAAACCATAGCAGCAAATCGCTTGATGAAGCAAAGACTCATGCGCCCTTTGATGCGGTGGTAACAATGGGTTGTGGCGACGCTTGCCCCTGGATGCCCGCCAAAAAACATATTGATTGGGAAATACCCGATCCAAGAAATATGGAGCGCGAGGCCTTTAACAAGGTGCGGGACTTAATTAAAGAAAAAGTAAGCGATCTATTGATTACACTTAAGTAAATCCATTTTTTATCGACCAATATAACCGCCCGGTATAGGATAGTCCTTGCTTTCATTTTGAAAAATTATATTCACGATCCACCAGCGTACGCCGTCATTCCATAACTGAATACTGTTAATCCCGCGCATGAAAGGTTTTTCATCACTAGCCTTCCTTCTCGATTCGTATGTACTGAATACGTGTGCCATGTAACCAAACAACTCTACCTTGCTTCCTATCTCCCGTTCAAAAAAACCTTCCTTTTCCAGGTAAGGTCCCGCGGTTGTTATATACTCTTCTATACTTAATGGCCGTTTCACACTCTCACCACCGGGTCGGGTACTAATCGGGATCAATTTCGCTTCCGTAGTAAAAAGCTTTCGGAAGCGCTGCCAGTTCCGCTGTTCACCCGCAGGTCCTGAAATAATAGTATATAGCGCCTTTACTATTGCCTGCGGCGACTTAGTATCTTCCGGGTAGGCCCAGATAGTATCATTTTGCGCATAGAAAGCTTTTGTGGCGATGCAGCATATTATCAGCAGGCTTATGTATTTCCCCATGACCCTATTTTCTGGCAAAATACAAGCTTCGTCGCAATTAAAATTTCCGTTCAACAAAACTGGCGCGTCTTCACTTACTTTGTGAAAATTAAATGTATTGAACGCAAAGTTCCTACCCGACAGGACCTACTGGGTGTTGTTTAGTTTATTGGGGATTGTTTATATCTGCGGACTTTTTGTGCCGTTAATGGATAATGATTCCGCACACCATGCCAATATCGCGCTTCGAATGCATCTTACAGGCGATTATGTAAACCTTGTCGATTACGGCAAAGATTACCTGGATAAGCCTCACCTGCATTTCTGGTTATGTGCATTGAGCTATAAAATATTTGGCGTTACAGGTTTTGCGTATAAGTTTCCCTCCCTTGTTTTTACGATCATCGGCACTTATTCTACCTACCGGCTTGGCAAGGCTTTGTATAATCGTGAAACCGGCAAGCTCGCTTCGCTGATCATTGCTTCATCATTTGCCTATATTCTGGCAAACAATGATGTGCGTATGGACGCCATCCTTACCGCATCGATCGCCTTCGCTACCTGGCAACTTGTAGCTTTTATACAGGATAAAAAAGTAATCAATGTTGCCGGGGCTGCCCTTGGTCTTGCGCTCGGCTTTTGTACCAAGGGACATATAGCGGTGTTCGTTCCGGCCGTCGCAGCTTTAAGCTATATCCTTTACAGAAAAGAATGGCAACTCCTTTTGAATTGGAAATGGCTGTTATTGCTTGCTTTGTTCGGATTGTTCATTGCGCCAGTAGTGTATTGCTATTATCTTCAATATAACCTGCACCCTGAAAAAGTTGTGCGGGGCAAGGATCATATCAATGGTGTGTCCTTTATTCTGTTCAACCAGAGCGTGGAGCGCTTTACCGGTGAAATGGGAAGTGATGCCAAACATGACTATTTCTTTTTCCTTCATTCATTCCTTTGGGCATTTGCACCGTGGAGCATACTCGCCTATATAGCTGTTGCCGCCAGGCTAAGACCTTTTATGCAGCGTAGGGAAGAATGGCTGACCACAGCCGTGTTTATTGTGATTTTACTGGTTGTATCCTTCTCGGGATTTAAATTACCCCATTACCTTAATATTGTGTTTCCTGCTACATCAATACTTACTGCAGCATTTATTCTCAATAAGGCTGACAACCCCAAATGGATACGTTCAATTTATACGATCCAATTAATTGTTTCAATATTACTATTGTTATTAGTGGGCATTCTTACATTCTGGGCCTTCCCTGTCAGGCACCTGGGAGTTATTGCGGCAGTAATAATATTCCTCGCAGTTTTTTTCTATTACCTCAAAACGACGCTTCTCAACAGGTTGCAAAAAGCAGTTGGTTTTTCCGTTTCATCCATGGCTCTATGTTTTTTAGTTTTAAATACAAACTTCTATCCCCAATTATTAAAATACCAGGGTGGTAATGAACTTGCTTTTTTTGTAAAAGGCAAACTCGATCCTAATGATGTGTATTTCTGGAAAGACAACTATAGCTCTTCTTTTAATTTTTATACAGCAACTATCCGCAAACCCTTTATCGATTCACTTTATACTCCCGGCAAAAAAACCTGGTTGCTATACGACATTCGCAATGAAGAAGAAATAAAACAGGCGGGCTACCAACTCGGTGAACGTTTCTCAACGCCAGATTATGAAATTACCAAACTCGATATAAAATTTGTAAACCCGAAAAGAAGGGAAGATGAATGTACGCAGATGGTTATAAGTGAGATAAAAGATAAAAACTAAAAGATAAAAGTTTTTCCATTCGTATAGATAATATAATCTTTCAACTGCATTAATATCGATAAAAATTTAACGAAATTTATTACTACCCAATACTGATATGAAACACCAACCTTAAAAAACTTTTATCTTTTAACTTTTATCTCCTCAAAGTCCCGCCTGCTTACTTATCTCCAACATCCTGTCAATTGGTTTTCTCGCAGCCATCCTAAGGGTTTCATCCATGGTTATTTCAGGAGTTTCATACTCCATGCACAGGTAAAGCTTTTCGAGTGTATTTAGCTTCATGTGCGGGCAATCGTTGCAGGCGCAGCTATTGTTGGGAGGGGCAGGTATAAACGTTTTTTGGGGCGAAGCCTTCATCATCTGGTGGAGTATACCCGTTTCTGTAGCTACGATATACTCACTGGAGCTATCCGTTTGTGTAAACTTGAGCAGGCCCGTAGTAGACCCGATAAAATCTGCCATTTTAAGGATGGGATCCTCACATTCCGGGTGAGCGATAAGCCTGGCGTTGGGATGACGGACTTTTAACCTGGTGATCTTTTCGAGGCTGAATATTTCGTGTACCATGCAGGCACCGTTCCACAACAACATATTCCGGCCGGTAACTTTGTTGATGTAGGCCCCCAGGTTTTTATCTGGCGCAAAAATGATGGGCTGGTCTTTGGGAAAACTTTCAACTATAACCTTCGCATTACTACTCGTAACGATCACATCACTCAATGCTTTTATGCCGGCGCTGCAGTTGATGTAGCTTACCACAACGTGGTCGGGATGTTGATCTTTGAATTTTTTAAAAAGTGATGGCGGGCAACTATCGCTGAGCGAACAACCCGCTTTGAGATCGGGAATTAATACTTTCTTTCCAGGGTTAAGTATTTTAGCCGTTTCGGCCATGAAGTGCACACCAGCGAAAACTATGATGTCGGCAGTTGTTTTTTCTGCCTGCTGAGCCAGGCCCAGGCTATCGCCGATATAATCCGCTACATCCTGGATATCTGGTTCCTGGTAGTAGTGCGCCAGCAATACCGCATTTTTCTCTTTCTTCAACCTTTCGATTGCAGCAAACAGGTCCAGCGTAGGATCCAGGTCAATATCCAGGAAACCTCTCTTTCCAATATTTTCTTTTGCCTGGGCCAGTGTGTCTGTGTTCATGTTCGTTTTTTTTCGAGAGAGCAATATTCCAACACCTGATGCAAACTTTCAAAACAAAATTTTTTACCGAACCCTAAATACAATAATAGTAGTAATATAATTTTTATAAAAAAAAGTCTATTATTATTACAACTGTGGATTCGTGGAAAACTCGTTCAGTGATAATATTGCAAAGTTAGCAACTTGTGTTTATTAACATTAATAACAGGGAAATCCACATAAGGTTTCCTTGCTACCACTGGATTTCTTTATACCTGTCCACATGCATGTGAATACATACAATTTTCATTTCTTGAAAGATTGATGATTTGAAATTTGTGGATAGTAGTGGAATAACTGTGAGTATATGGACAGCAACCTATATCTTTTGATGCTGCCATTAAATACCATTCCAACAGTTAAGATGTATATCCACGTTTCACAAAGGGTTATTCACAGTATTAATACTCCGTTAACATACGAGTGGGGAGAAAAAGTAGTCTGTCATTAACGACTATTTCACGCGGTGAACGCGGTACATATATAATATATATAGTGGTAGATCCTGTTGCGGTGCTCGCGGCGATATCTAGAATATAAAATCAGTACTCCTGGTTAAAAAAACGCTTCGTCGCCCTATTTCGTTGCGAGCGCCGTGAGAAACCGCTACAACCATCCGGAAACCCCTAATTTTATCCCCTCAAAATTCATCTATGATTTATATGAAACGCTTGCTTGTTGTATTGCTCCTCTCTATTTCAACCCTTGTGAAGGCAGATGAGGGTATGTGGCTGCCCTTGTTGTTGGAAAAAATGAACGAGAAAGAGATGAAAAGTCTCGGTATGAAGATAAGTGCCAGGGACATCTATAATATTAATACCGGCAGTCTCAAAGACGCGATTGTAAGCTTCGGTGGTTTTTGTACCGGCGAAATAATATCTTCCAAAGGCCTCGTGTTAACCAATCACCACTGCGGGTTTGATGCCATTCAAAACCATTCTACCCTTGATCACAACTATATCAGGGATGGATTTTGGGCGAAAAGTTATAATGAGGAAATCCCGAACGCCAGTTTATTTGTCACCTTTATAGTACGAATAGAGGATGTAACCAAACAGGTATTGAATGGCGTTACCAAAGGAATATCTGAAAGCGAACGCCAGTCGTTGATCGATAAGAATATCGCTGAGCTCAGAAAAAATGTGAAAAGAGAAGCTTACCAGGATGGATTTATCCGCGGCTTTTTTGAGAACAACCAGTATTATATGTTCATTACAGAAACGTACAGGGATGTACGGCTGGTTGGCGCTCCTCCTTCTTCGATTGGCAATTTTGGTAAGGACACAGACAACTGGATGTGGCCGCGCCATACCGGTGATTTTTCAATGTTTCGCATTTATGCCGGCAAAGACAACAAGCCAGCGGCTTATTCACCCGATAATGTGCCCTACGTACCAAAAAAATCACTGGCCATTTCGCTCGACGGTGTAAGCGAGGGAGATTTTACAATGGTATTTGGCTTTCCCGGACGTACAATGGAATACCTGCATTCATCGGCGGTAGACCAAATACGCCAGGTAAATGATCCAATCAAAGTCGGTATTCGTGATAAGGCGTTGGGTGTAATCGATGGTTTTATGCGTAAAGACGAGCAAATAAAAATTCAATACGCGGCAAAATATGCAGGGATAAGCAACTCGTGGAAAAAATGGCAGGGCGAAATATTGGGACTTACCCGCACCGACGCTGTAGGTAAAAAAAGAATTTATGAAGCAGAATTTCAAAAGCGCGTGGATGCAAACCCGCAATGGAAAGAACAATATGGCAATTTGCTGCGCGACATCGGCAATGCATATAACGCTATTTTAAACCCCGGTATTGGACGCGATCATTATAATGAAATAATCGGCCGCATCGAGCTATTTACAATCGCTGCACAGTTGAATACACTTGTAACGGCGTTTGAAAAAGATGGAGAAGCGGGCTATAAACAGCAACTAGCCAAGGTTAAAACTTCGCTGGAAGGAATTTTCCCGGAGTATAGTCCAGCTGTAGACCGCAAGCTGTTTGAAGTTTTAATGGAAGTATATGCCACGGGCCAGGATGTAAAATATGTATCACCCTTGTTGTTGGAAATGTGGCAGGCATCCGGAAAGAGTTATGAAAAACTTGCTGGCAATATTTACGGCGGCGTAGGTTTGAAAGACAGTAGCGCCCTTATGCGATTGTATGATAATCCAACAGCGGCCATGATACAGGATCTTAAGAATAGTGAGCTGCTTCGTTTATACAACGATATTTTAAAAACGTACCAGGCTCGGGTGCAGGGTCCGCTCAACGAAGCACAGGGTAGTATCAATAGCCTGCAGCGGATATATATGCAGGCACAGATGGATGTGATGAAAGAAAAGAAATTTTATCCCGATGCCAATAGTACGTTGCGCGTTACCTATGGCAAGGTAAAAGGCTACAATGCCAGGGATGCCGTAAAGTTTGACTATTACACCTACCTCGACGGTGCTATGGAAAAATATAAGCCGGGAGATTACGAGTTTGATATACCCGAAAAATTAAGGACGCTTTATAAGAACAAGGATTACGGGATTTATGGCAGCAATGGAAAAATGCCGGTGTGCTTCATTGCAGCTAATCATACTACCGGAGGCAATTCCGGAAGCCCGGCTTTGGATGCTTATGGCAATCTTGTAGGACTCAATTTTGACAGGGTATGGGAAGGCACCATGAGCGATATTAATTATGACCCCAGCATCTGCCGAAATATTATGGTTGATATCCGGTATGTATTGTTTGTAATTGACAAATATGCAGGAGCAGGGCACCTGGTGAAGGAAATGAAGCTGGTGCATCCCAAGAAAAAGTAAATTATCATTTTTAAAAATTTGAAACACTGGAGTTTGTGATCAATGCCCCCTCACAGGACCGAAGGGGCGTGAAAGGGCTGTTTTTACTGACAGTATCCACATCATATCCCCAAAACCCCTATTTTTGCCATC
>CBFGYO010000082.1:0-17316 GCA_965652975.1 uncultured Chitinophagaceae bacterium
GCACGTAAAGCCGGAGAAGATGGTTGCACGTAAAGCCGGAGAAGATGGTTGCACGTAAAGCCGGAGAAGATGGTTGCACGCAAAGCACGCTAAGAAGCGCAAAGAGCGCAAAGGATTGTTGAAATTACTTATGCAGGTAGATGGCCTCAGAAAAATGGCGTTAAGAAAATTACGGTGTAAGGCAGCACCGCCGCAGGCGGTGAAACGCTGGCGGCGAGCGCTTAGAGTATCGTAAGATCACACTGTTCGAAGCGAGTGCCCGCGTTTCGCCTTACTCCGTGATTTTTAGCCATTTTTCTGAAGCCTTGATTTTTTTTGTTACTTTTTTGCATCAAGGCAAAAAAGTAAGCGGAGTTTCCGCATGGGAAGAAGTTGCACGCAAAGTTTTTTAGGAAGTCTCAACCCAGGTAGTTGATGGCCCTAGAAAAATGGCGTAAAAAAATTATGGAGGAAGCATCAATCGTCGGACACTCCCCACTTTTATCTTTTAATTTTTATCTTTTATCTCTCTCTCGTAGCTACAGCAATTCGCGAGTCAGCCGTGCCATAATACAAAAACCATTTGCCTTTGTATTGTACCATTCCCTCTATAAAACACACATGATTAACCTGCCCATTTATTTCATAATCCTTATCCGGTTTCATAAAATAACTATCCGAACGTTGCAGCACTCGGGTGGGATCATTTTTATCCAACATAATATATCCAGCGGCATAAGTGCCTTCCGGCAAACTACTATCGCCAATAGCCGGTATATTCCGGCTGTTGTATATAAGCACTATCGCAGAATCAGTAAGCATGGCTGGTGGTCCGGGTTCAACAAGATCGCTATCGAATTTTTTTTCACGTGGACCAAACACAATTTTTATATCCGCGATCTCTGGTGAATTGCGGCGCAAGGGTATCGATGGCTTTTCACCTCCTTCATATAGCAACGGTGTCCAATCGATAAGATTATCCGATGTCGCTGCCCAGATGTTTACATCACCACCATACATCCAATATTTGCCATTGATTTTTGTTGCCACCGGTGTACCCGTGGAATAATCCGCTACCACGGCACCCGACTTCGTCCATTTGTTTACATACCTGCCCTCAAACGCTTTTGCAAACACATGCCCATGTTTGGTCCAATGATAAAGGTCGGGCGATGAAGCTACCAGCATTCTTGCTTTGTCGCCATCATAAGCAGTGTAGGTCATATAATAGATACCTTTTTCATCCTGCACTATTCGCGGATCTTCGCATCCACCTTCCCACTCCCATTTTTTCTGTTCGTCATTATCAGGATAAAACACCGGCCTCGGGTGCCTCGTAAATTTATATCCATCCAAACTCCAGGCTAACCCAATGCGGGAAGTGCCGGCATATTTTCCAATCCTGTCCTCTGCACGATATAAAAGAAACAATGTGTCGTGGCGTATCACAACAGCAGGATTAAAAACATCTTTCTCTTCCCATCTCACTTCTTTTTTAAGAATTGGACAGGTAAATACCTGCGATGAATCAGGGATAAGTACAGGATTGTATTCATCAGCCTTGGTGAAATTGAAAAATGAGTCAGCAGCAGGAGCGAGTTTATCTTGTTCTTTAACACTAGTTGCCGGTTCATTGGTACATGCACTGACAATAATTGCAATGCAAGCTGCGTAAAGTAATTTCATATTGAAGGCCTTGTTATAGAGGTAAGTTAAGAAAAAGGAAGGATGTTTCTCGCAGCGACCGCTAAGAACCGCGGCGTGCGCAGCGATAAACTTTACAATAAATGAAAAGCTCATTCAATTCAGAGTTCCCGACTAAATGAACTTTTATCTTTTATCCTGACTGCCGGCAGGCAGGCTTTTCACTTTTATTTCCCTCAAAGGTCATCGTACTCGTACAGCGAATCAATATGCGTTCCTGCTTTCATTTCATACACCGGCTTGATGATGCCATTTTTTAACCCGTAAACCCATCCGTGCAGATCGGGACGCTGTTCATTTTTCCAGGTACGTTGTACTATCGAGGTTTTGGCTAGACTAAAAATTTGTTCCTGCACATTCAGTTCCACCAGCCGGTCGCTACGCTCATCCATATCTTTAATACCATCCAGTTCATTGCGGTGAAGGCGATATACATCTTTGATATTTCGCAGCCACATATTTAACAAAGGCTTATAATCAGTGTTGGTAATGGCAGCCTTTATACCTCCGCAACCATAGTGGCCGCAAACGATTATATGTTTAACACGCAGGTGGTTGACAGCGTAATCGAGCACGCTCAATAAATTTACATCTGTGTTGATAACTAAGTTGGCAATATTGCGATGCACAAAGATTTCCCCGGGTTGGGTATTAGTTATCTCATTTGCGGGAACCCTGCTATCGCTGCAACCTATCCACAAAAATTCAGGAGTTTGTAACGCAGATAAGCGACGAAAATATTCAGGGTCTGCGGCAACCTTTCCGGCTGCCCATTGTTTATTTTCTTTTAATAGGAGTTCGTAAGGCTTCATAGCAAACAAAGGTAAGGATACAGCAGGCAACGTTTGTTAGCCTGCCCTGATGATATTGAGGACAACTGTTACAAATGGCTTGGTAAAAAAAAATTAATTGAGTATCTTGCAGCACATTTCGATGAAGACCAACCGCAAAATATATAGTACATGGCAGTCAGTGTCGGCGATACTGATGATACTCGCACTGCTATGGCTTACGGTGAGTCTGCCCTTTGCGTATGAAAATCAGCAGAAACTGGCCAGCCAGGATAACATCGAAAACAATGGCGCGCAATTTCCCAATACTGAAGAAGAGTCCTGCAATCCTTTCAGTGGCACAGAAGAAAAAGCACCTACAAGTGGTAACCAGGTGTCGGAAGAATATCTCCACGATCATCACAAATCAGATTCCTTTTTTACAATAATTTCTACATTTCATAAGAGCGAGAATGCGGGCACCTATATCGCATTCCATGGCGAACTCCTCGTTCCCCCACCAAACGCTTGCTAATTTAATTTTCCCTTAAATCGTAGTGGTAAAGACTATAGAACAGTCTTTCCTCGTGGCATTATACTATACTTTCTGCCCAATGCGGCAGCAACCTTAAATTATTTACCCAATGACAAAGCATTCAAAGGAATTTTTGCAGGATTTAACACCCTACCAGGGCTTCCAATTATTGAAAGAAGGCAACAGGCGTTTTATAAATAATCTCAAAACAGATCATGATCACCTGGAACTGATCAACCAGACACGTGAAGGGCAATATCCTTTTGCAGTAATATTGAGTTGTATGGACTCGCGCACATCCGTGGAGTTGATATTCGACCAGGGTCTTGGTGATCTGTTCAGCATACGTGTTGCCGGCAACATCGTGAATAATGATATTCTCGCGAGTATAGAGTATGCAGTAAAATATGTAGGCTCCAAAGTGTTGATGGTACTGGGGCATACAGAATGTGGCGCTATCAAAAGTGCTAAGCAAGGTGTGAAAGACGGTCATATCACCGATCTCCTTCTTCGTATACAACCATCTATCAGCAAGGCATTGCTGAAAGAAGACAGGAACTACCTCTTCGACGATAATGTTGCATATGCAAACGTGGAGAATAGCCTCGAAGAAATTCTTACTCGTAGTGAAATCGTTCGCGACATGTTTGAAAAAGGCGAAATAGGAATTGTGGGTGGTGTATATAATATCGAAGATGGCGAAGTTGACTTCTTCAAAAACTTAACCATCAAAAAAAAGGAACGAAAAAAAATAGCGGCAGTGTAAAATAAACACTGCCGTTACATTCAATTACTTCCCAAATTTTTATAAAAATGAAGATCACTACAAAATATTTTAAGACTGACGTGCTCTCAGGAATGGTAGTATTTCTCGTAGCGCTACCATTGTGCCTGGGTATTGCAGTAGCAAGTGGTGCGCCACCATTTGCAGGTATCATCACCGGTGTAATCGGTGGAATAGTCGTGGGCAGCCTGAGTGGTTCCAATGTAAGCGTGTCTGGCCCGGCTGCAGGATTGATAGCAATTGTACTGGCAGCCATTACCCAGGTTGGTTATGAACCGTTCCTGGTAGCGGTAATGATCGCGGGGCTCATCCAGCTTATACTTGGTATTGTAAAGGCCGGAACCATTTCCAGTTATTTTCCTTCTGGTGTAATCGAAGGAATGCTGGCCGCCATCGGTATCATCATTATCATGAAGGAAATACCGCATGCGATCGGTTATGATAAATCGCATGAAGGTGATTTTTTTGCTTTTGAGAAAGGTGCGGAATCTGGTTTTTTTACAGAGATCATCAACTCCATCAATTATGCACATCTTGGTGCCATCATTGTAACAGTTGTATCCATCGCCATTCTCGTAGCATTTAATAAAGTACCCTTTTTGAAGAAGATCAAGGCTATTCCGGGTGCGCTGATTGTGGTAGTTGTTGGAATTATTATTAATGAAATATTTAAGGCTACCGGATCAAACCTTACAATATCCCAGGAGCACCTTGTTACGCTTCCTACGGCCTCATCATTTAATGAGTTCGTAGGGCAGTTCAACAGTCCGAATTTTTCTGCATTTACCAATCCCGACATCTGGATCATCGGTGCTACCATTGCGATTGTTGCCAGCATCGAGACCTTGTTGTGTCTTGAAGCAGGAGATAAGATGGACCCGTTGAAAAGATATTCCAGCGCCAATACTGAATTGAAAGCACAGGGTATCGGTAATATGTTGTCTGGATTAATTGGCGGATTGCCTATGACATCGGTAATTGTCAGGACCTCGGCAAACGTCGCTGCAGGTGCAAAGTCAAAACTTTCTGCTATTGCCCATGGCGTGTTCCTGCTGGCCGCTGTGATATCAATACCATCTCTCCTGAATAAAATTCCGATGGCCTGCCTGGCATCCATCCTGATCATGATCGGTTTGCGCCTGGCCAGTCCAAAAGTAATCAAGCATATGTGGAAGGCCGGCAAATACCAGTTTATTCCATTTGTCGTAACCATCGTGGCAGTGGTACTTACCGACCTTTTGAGGGGTGTGGGAATAGGACTTGCAACAAGTATTATTTTTATCCTGAAAGGAAATATGAAACTGGCCTATTTCTTTAAAAAAGAAAAACACCACGAAGGTGAAACCATTCATATCGACCTGGCACAGGAAGTTTCATTTTTGAATAAAGCAGCAATTAAGCAAACACTGGCACACCTGCCACGAAATAGCAAAGTTGTGATCGATGCGGGTAATACAGTGTATATTGACTACGACGTACTCGAATTACTGAGAAACTTTGTGAATTATGGATCGAAAGACAAGAATATTTCGGTAAGACTCAGGAATTTTAAACGTGCGTATAAAATGGAGGATTCAGTACACGTGCACTCGGAAAAAGATCCGGTGCTCGCTCCTCAAGCTGTTAACTAAAAAATATGGACACAACCTTAAGTACATCAGTTTCGGCCAACCCGAACTCGATTGCAATATCTCATACAACATTTGACGAAAAACATGTGATTCATGAATTGAAGCATTTCCTGCCTTCGCAACAGGCATTGAAGGATTTCATTCATCATAATTCACTGCATGCTTTTCAGCACATGAAGTTTTATGATGCGATTTTCAAAGCTTCAGCAATTTTTGGGTTCCAGGTGCATTTGCAACTGGAAGAATACCGTGAATTGTTCAAATCAGGAAGGATCAGGCAGGATATTCTTGACATGGTGATCCAGAAGAAACATGGTAATGTGCAGGAGTGGCGAAAGAATATGCTGGAGAAAGACTTTGATACAAATAATCATCCGCGGATCGGGCAACTAAGAACACTGTGGAAAGAGGTTTATCATTTAGATCTTGACAATAAAGTTCATCCCCTCCTGTTTCGAATACTTTGCGCATTTCTCGACCAGGGTATTGCAATTGAAAGTATGCCGGGAGCGAGTAAAGGTTTTACAGCGTGTATTCGTGACCTGGAACAGAATGGCCTGGTAAGTTTTTTCCGTACAAAGGCAATCAGGCAAAAGTTTATTTCAGGCAACTATACTCTTGAAGAATTATTGAAGCGAATCGTGGGAAAAGAAGAATATTTTGAACAGTACCTCTTCGATACCCAATTTTCGCATCATGGATGGAGTGGATTTGTGAGTGCAGTGGAGGACAACCCCCACACATTACTCGACCGGAAGTCCATAACTCTAAAAGAGTTCATTGAATTTGAATTATTGATGGAAGTGGATGCACTCGATGCCAGCCTTGGTAAAAACTGGCTTCCACTTGCTCAGCATGCTAAACAGCCGCCTGTAAATTTTATGGCACCGCTGCGTAAAACGGAGCTCGCGCAGGTGTTTGAACTCTGGCAGGATGCCTTTGAATGGAGCTACTACGATTCCGTATTAAAAGGATTGCAAATAGTTGAGGCAAGGCCGGCAGCACAACAAAAGACTTTTCAGGCCATCTTTTGTATTGATGAACGTGAAGATTCAATACGCCGGCACATCGAAGCAGTTGATAAAAATTGCGAAACGTTTGGAGCACCGGGCTTCTTTGGTGTTGAATTTTATTTTCAGCAGGAAGGAAGTAAGTTTTATGATAAACTATGCCCGGCACCTGTAACTCCAAAATACCTGATCAAGGAATACAATGCGCGCACACCCCGAAAAGGTGAGCCCTTGTATACAAAGCACACGCATGGATTTTTAACTGGCTTTGCTTTAAGTATTACGTTTGGGTTCTGGGCTTTCCTTCAAACTGTTTTGAACCTTTTCAAACCCAAAATGAGCCCTGCTATTTCCAATGCCTATGGCCATATGGATCGCCAGTCGACATTGACGATTGTGAACAAGAATACGAGCGACATAGAGAATGGGTTGCAGGTAGGCTATACACTTGATGAAATGACGGCGAGAGCCGAAGGGTTCTTACGTGGCATTGGACTCGTCAGAGATTTTGCACCCATCGTGTATATCGTTGCGCATGGTAGTAGTAGCGCCAACAACCCGCATCATGGTGCCCATGATTGCGGTGCCTGTTCCGGTCGACCGGGTGCAACGAATGCAAGGGTACAGGCTTTCATTTTAAATTACCCGGCCGTTCGCCAGGTGTTGGCTTCGAAAGGAATTCATATTCCGGATAGTACACAATTCATAGGCAGCATGCACGACACGGCTGCCGATGTAATGGGTTATTATGACGATTCCAACTTGTCGGCCGATGCTGCGAGACAGCACCTCGTAAACAGGCAACATTTTGAAACCGCACTGAATTTAAATGCAAAAGAACGCAGCAGGCGTTTTTCATCAATCAATACTCGCCAGGAACTCGAGCAGGTGCGGAAGGCAATTCATAATCGTTCGGTTTCTTTATTTGAACCACGACCCGAGCTGGGTCATGGTACCAATACATTGGCGATAATTGGAAGGCGACAGGTTACAAAAGGATTATTCCTCGATCGCAGGGCCTTCCTCAATAGCTATGATTATACAACCGATCCTGATGGTAGCATTCTTACGGCTGTAATGCGACCGATTGGCCTCGTGTGCGGTGGCATCAACCTGGAGTATTATTTCTCCCGCGTCGACAACATCAAAATGGGCGCAGGTACCAAACTTCCACACAATGTGATGGGTTTGTTCGGCGTGGCCAATAGCAGTGATGGAGATCTTCGACCCGGTTTGCCCTGGCAAATGATCGAAGTGCACGATCCGGTAAGGTTACTGGTGATTGTTGAACATCAACCCGATATTGTATTGAAAGCAATTCAGTCTTCGCCAGAGGTATTTGAATGGTATAAAAATGAGTGGGTACATATTGTAGCACTTCATCCCATAGAAAAGCAGTTCTATTATTTCAGGGATGGCGCATTCAGTAAATATGAACCGATAACTGCCACCCAGGATATCAAAAAGATACACAACATGGAGGAGTTTATCGAAGGCGCACGCGAGATGGAAACAAATCACATCGTGCATGCGACTGAAGAAAACTTACCAGTCTATTTACTGGACTAAAAATTCGATAAATCAAGAAATAATTCATGAACTCAATTACCGATATACTTAATAATTTCCTCGCAATTTTTGTTTTCATCCCTTTGCTGGCTTTTATTGCCACGCTTGTATGGAAAAACAGGCAGGAAAAACCAATTGCACTCATCGTACAGGCCACAAAGGCAATTTATATCACTGTTGCAATTGCATACTGTGTAGCGTGGATTATAAACGGTGCTGTACCGGTAAGCTATCGGCTGGCTACGCTTTACCAGACCGAGCATTTTGTGTTCGCAATTCAATTCTATTACGATCATGTGACGGCAGTGTACAGTATTGTTGGCGCCACTCTTTTCTTTCTTGTGTCAACATTCAGCCGGTACTATATGCACCGGGATGAAGGATTCAAGCGCTTTTTCAATACCATTCTATTTTTCGCCCTGGGTTATAACCTGATAATTTTTTCAGGCAATTTCGAAACGCTGTTTATTGGCTGGGAAACGATTGGACTTTCTTCCTTTCTCCTCATTGCGTTTTATCGCAACAGGTACCTGCCCGTGAAAAATGGTTTTAAAGTAATTTCCATTTATCGTCTCAGTGATATTGCCATCATATTAGCCATGTGGATGATGCACCATTTGACGCATCAGAATATCAGCTTTACAGAGTTAGGCAATGCAAAGCTTACAGCAGAAAGTACCCAGCAGGGTGGGATGGCATTATTTATTACTATCATGATTGTGCTGGCGGCCATCGCTAAATCAGCCCAATGGCCATTTACTTCCTGGCTGCCGAGAGCCATGGAAGGTCCTACCTCTTCGAGCGCGATCTTTTACGGTTCGTTGTCAGTGCATATCGGCGTATTCCTTCTTTTACGCACGTATCCATTCTGGAGCGATATGATTAGTGTTAAGATTGCAATCATTGTTATCGGTGCATTGACGGGTATTATTTCCACCCTCATTGCCCGTGTGCAATCCACAGTAAAAACGCAGATTGCCTATAGTTCTGCGGCGCAGATCGGTATCATCTTTATCGAAGTAGCATTAGGATTGCATGTTCTCGCGCTTATACACTTTGCGGGAAATGCATTTCTCAGAACCTACCAGTTACTGGTGTCTCCATCTGTACTCAATTACCTGGTGCATCACCAGTATTTCCATTATCATCCGGCAGCCAGCAAGGTCGTAAGCAAACTGCGGGCTGCAATGTATATTCTTAGCATTAAGGAGTGGAATATGGACGGTTTCCTTTATCGTTATATGTGGGCACCTTTCAAATGGATCGGGGCACGATTGAATTTCCTGGAAAAGAGTGCAGGAAAATTGCTTATCGGAATATTGGCTATCGCCATAGCCTATCCTCTTATAGCAAAGCCCGCTTTTCTTCAATCCGTGCTGCCCGCGATGCCGCTTGTAGCTTTAATTTTTGCATTGTTGTTGATACTGTATTCTTTTTCCAGTCGCAGTTCGGCCATTACTGCCTGGCAATATTTATTAGCGGCGCATTTCTTTATAATCACCGGCATCATCGCCAATGCCGCGCACGTTGATACCGCACAGATAGTAATGTATGGAAGTGGCGTACTGCTGGCTGCGGGCCTGGGTTATGCCTGTCTTCTCCGTATTTATAAAATAGACCGTGATGTAAGCCTCAACAAATTTCATGGTTATGTTTACGAAGAAAAGAATACAGCATTATTATTCCTGTTGTCTGCTATTGGGCTGCTTGGATTCCCGATTACGGCGGCATTTATCGGTATTGATGTATTCTTTACGCATATCGGATCAGGACAAACAGCATTGATCATACTGGTTGCATTATGCTTCCTGTTTATTGAACTGGCAGCCATTCGCATTTACTGCAGGATTTTCCTGGGGCTTCATAAGAAATTGTATCATGCGGTGGCGTTTCGATCGTCGTAGGGATCTTCGGGCTTCAGGCTACAGGCTTCAACCCTGCAGCCTGTAGCCTGTCTAAAGTTGTACCGAGCCGGTAGTTAGACGATTCTATTCTCCTTTGAGAGCGTACCACCAACTATCATTAAGACTATTGCAATAGCTACGAGCTTCAAACCTGCAGCCTGCAGCCTGTAGCCTGCCTAAAGTTGTTCTGAGTCAGTAGGCAGACGATCATATTCTCCTTTGAAAGCATACCACCCAAATATCATTAACCCTATTGCAATAGGTGTAAAAATGGCTATAATAATAATCCAGATCACCGGGTTGTGGATGTCCTTACTACCGGTGGGATTAATATGTGTGATAGCGCCACTTACGAGAAAATAGATCACAACCGGTGCGAGCAATAGCCATACTATACCGAGAATTCTTTTAAATGCGTTCATAAAATCCATTTAGTCGTTTATGTCACGGTCAATTTTATTACTCAGGTAAATACTTCCAATAACCAGGCAAAGCGCAGCTATTGCTATGGGGTACCAAAGTCCCACCAGCGGATCATCCGTGTAAGTAGTAGTCAATAGCAATCCAATGAAAGGCACCAGTCCTCCAAATACTCCATTGCCGATATGATAAGGCAAACTCATAGATGTATATCGAATTCTTGTTGGGAACATTTCCACGAGGAAGGCGGCAATAGGTCCATACACCATCGTTACATATAAAATCAACAGGAACACGAGGCCGACAAATTTCCAGTACAGGAAAGGTGAAAGATGTTTGTCGCGCACGACAGTAGTGCCGCTGCCAGTCATTGCACCCGTAGTATTGGACAGCGTATCGGTTGTAACTACTGTGAATTTGCGCCCATCATGTATGGAAAATAATGCTGTGCTGGTAACGAGTGAGTCGCTGCTGTTTTTAATTGCTTCCGTTTTACGCACAACCGGCGACATATCTGCCGAGTTGATTTTTTGCCATTCAATGGAAGCAGTGTCCTGCAAAAAGGTATTGAATATGGGACGATAAGTGAGGATTCCCAGCAGCATGCCAAACATCATGATCCACTTTCTACCGATCTTATCACTCAGCCAGCCAAACAAAAGAAAGAAAGGTGTGGCAAAAGCAATTGCCCATAACATAATCGTCCGGCTCTGTTCAAATTCGATCCTGCAGGTGGTCTCCAAAAAATTTTGTGCATAAAATTGCCCCGTATACCAGATTACGCCCTGGCCCATCACAGCTCCAAACAAAGCGAGCAATACCATTTTGAAATTTGTCTTATGACTAAAACTTTCCTTTAAGGGATTAACAGAGGTTTTTCCCTCCGCCTTCAGTTTGGAAAAGAGCGGTGATTCGGACATTTTTAAGCGGATATAAACTGAAACAGCCACCAGCAATATGGAGATCCAGAACGGATAACGCCATCCTCCCCATTCTGCATTGAAGTCAGCGTCGCTCATATTCAATTTCACTACCATGATGATCCCCAGCGCAACAAACAATCCGAGGGTAGCAGTAGTTTGTATCCAGCTTGTATAGTATCCTCTTTTGCCTTGCGGCGCATGTTCGGCAACGTAGGTAGCAGCACCACCATATTCTCCACCCAGTGCAAGCCCCTGCAATAATCTCAGCACCAACACCAGCAGGGGAGCTGCTATACCGATGGTTTTATACCCGGGCACCAACCCGATCAGGAAAGTGGAGCCTCCCATCAATACCAGTGTAAGCAGGAAAGTATATTTTCTACCGATAAGATCACCGAGCCTGCCAAAAACCAGCGCGCCAAATGGCCGTACGATAAAGCCGGCCGCAAAGATGGCCAGTGTGCTCAGCAATGCAGCGGTAGCATTCCCTTCAGGGAAAAATTGCGTGGAAATGGTTTTGGCAAGCATGCCGAAGATGTAAAAATCATACCACTCGATCATGGTACCTACAGAAGAAGCGGTGATTACACTTCTTATTGAGGATTGTTTCATTCCGTTAAGATACTTATGATAGATAAAAGATAAAAACTAAAAGATAAAAGTTAGCTGGACTTATTCTTTTCGACTTTTTAATGCAACTCACGGCCTGGTCCAACTTTTATCTTTTAGTTTTTATCTTTTATCTGTTTTGTGATTATCTACAAAATTCAAATTAATTTAGCACCATGTCTTATCCCTTCCAGATATTATCTGAAAAGCAATACCACGAAGACTATAAAAGGAGTGTAGACGACCCCGAAGCTTTCTGGTCATCAGTAGCCTCTCATTTTCATTGGCGAAAGAAGTGGGATAAGGTATTGGAATGGAATTTTAAAGAACCACGCATTGAGTGGTTCAAAGGAGCAAAGCTCAACATTACAGAGAACTGTATCGACCGCCACTTACAAACGCTTGGTGATAAACCTGCGATTATCTGGGAGCCTAACAACCCGGAAGAAAAAACGAGAGTGGTTACTTATAATCGTTTGCACAAACGTGTATGCCAGTTTGCCCAGGTTTTGAAAAATAACGGTGTAAAGAAAGGTGATCGCGTATGCATTTATATGGGCATGATTCCGGAACTGGCGTATGCGGTACTGGCCTGCGCGCGCATTGGTGCTATCCATAGCGTGATCTTTGGTGGTTTTTCCGCACAAAGTATTGCCGACCGCCTTGAGGATGCAAAGGCGGAATACATTGTAACCTGCGACGGCGCCTATCGAGGTGCAAAAGATATCCCGCTCAAAAGTGTGATCGACGATGCCCTCGTTGGTAATAAGCTGGTGAAAAGAGTAATCGTATACACCCGCACTCGCACACCGGTATCCATGATCAAAGGGCGTGATGTATGGTGGGAAGATGAAATGGAGTATGCCGAGGGCCAGGTAGAAAAAGATAATGTCGTTTCTTTTCCTGCCGAGGAAATGGATGCTGAAGATCCGCTCTTCATTTTATATACATCTGGCAGCACCGGCAAACCAAAAGGGGTGGTGCATACCGGTGGTGGTTACATGGTATGGACCACGTATACATTCGTGAATGTATTTCAATACAAACCTGGCGAGATACATTTTTGTACGGCAGATATTGGATGGATAACTGGGCATAGCTATATCGTTTATGGACCACTCAGTGCCGGCGCCACATCCCTGATGTTTGAAGGTATTCCCACCTATCCCGATGCAGGGCGTTTTTGGGATATTGTCGATAAACACAAAGTGAATATATTGTATACAGCTCCTACGGCTATTCGTAGTTTGATGGGTTTCGGATTACAGCCTCTCGAAGGAAAGGATCTTTCCACGCTAAGATTATTAGGGACAGTTGGAGAGCCAATCAACGAAGAGGCATGGCATTGGTACGATGAAAATGTTGGGAAAAAAAGATGTCCTATAATAGATACCTGGTGGCAAACTGAAACGGGCGCCTGCCTTATTTCCAATCTTGCAGGTGTTACACCTTCGAAGCCCGGATGGGCTACTTTGCCAATGCCCGGAGTGCAACCAGTGCTGGTAGATGAGAATGGAAAGGAAGTAACAGAAAAAGATGAACATGAATTGCTGAAAGGCAACTTGTGCATCAAAGCTCCCTGGCCGGGAATATTACGTACAACTTATGGTGATCATGAACGCTGTCGTAAAAACTATTTTGCTACATACGACAACCTGTATTTTACGGGGGATGGTGCGTTGAAGGATGACAACGGTTTTTACCGCATCACCGGCCGCGTGGATGATGTATTGAATGTAAGTGGTCACCGCATTGGCACGGCTGAAGTGGAGAATGCACTCAATATGCATGCGGGTGTGGTGGAGAGTGCTGTTGTCGGCTACCCACATGAAATAAAAGGACAGGGCATCTATGCGTATGTTATTTATACCGGGCGGCACGTAGATGATGAACTTACCCGTAAGGATATTTTACAAACAGTGAGCCGTATCATTGGTCCCATTGCGAGGCCTGATAAAATTCAGTTTGTACCCGGTTTGCCCAAGACAAGAAGCGGCAAGATCATGCGAAGAATATTACGCAAGATTGCAGAAGGTGATATTGCTAATATGGGTGATACTTCTACTTTACTGGATCCGGCAGTGGTGGAAGATATAAGCAAAGGAAGACTTTGAGATAATTAAAGCAGCACGGACAGGCTGCTTTAAGGAGGTTTTTCCAATGTGTTTGGCAAGTAGTATGATGCAATATCGGCGCAAAAAAAATATAATCCTCCGGATTTTAGTCACAGGGGTTGTGGATAAACCTCTAAAATAAATTCCCTATCATTAGCTGGTATCGTAGCGCAGGATTATTTTTGGCGGTTATAAACTTACCAGCCGACCGGTATGCATGTATTGATAAAACGAAAAAGAAAGCTTCCATCACTCGTTCGCTGGATTATCTGGGCGCTACTTGTACAGTTTATTCTACTCAATATAAGTTCTGCTATATACGCTTATCGGCTCACACATTTCTATAACCATTCGGGAGTAAATGAGCAATCGAATAGCAGTAATATATTCTCACGTACATGGAAATTGTTTACCGGTCCGCGCCAGCTAAAAGCTGTTGTAGGGGAAAGACCTGCCTTTGCATTTGAAGAAGTAAAATTAAAGACGGCACAGGGCCTTGGCATTGCCGCGTGGTACGCACCTGTTGATTCTGGTTCGAAAGGCAGTGTCATTCTTTTTCATGGCATCACCGCAAATAAGTCGACACTGATCGATGAGGCTTCAGAATTCCGTTACTGGGGTTATGATGTTTTGCTTGTGGACCTGCGGGGTCATGGTGGAAGCGAGGGAAATACTACAACGATTGGCTACCGTGAGTCAGAAGAGGTAAAGCTGGCGTATGATTTTATCAGTCAAAAGCGTAAGGGCGGGATATTTTTATATGGTATTTCATTAGGCGCCGTGGTGGTGGCCAAAGGAATTTCGGAATACGCGCTACAACCAACAGGAGTAATACTCGATATGCCATTTGCCTCGCTACAGACCTACCTGGAGAATAAGGCCCGTACCCTGGGATTTCCATCGCAGCCCTTTGCATTCTTAACTACCTTCTGGATCGGCGTTGAACGTGGTTTTAATGGATATGGTCATAAAACCTCGCGTTATTTAAAGGATATTCAGTGTCCCATGCTGCTGCAATGGGGTAGCAGGGATCCATTTATTTTAAAAAGTGAAACCGATAAGATTTTCAATAGTATAACTTCTTCCCACAAAAAGCTGGTGGTGTATGAAGGTGCGGGACATGAATCATTTCTAAATAGTGACCTCGCGAAATGGCGGCAGACGATGGAGGGATTTTTGGAAAATGTGGAAATGTGAAAATATGAAAATTTGTAAATGTGGAACCCGATAGCTTCGGGTGTGGAAATGGCGTTGAGTCAATAGGGTTGGAAAAGTTTTATGCATTAGATTAATAAAAGTATATACACAATGACCTATTGAGCTATTTTGGTAATCAACAATTTCCATATTTCCATATTTCCACGTTTCCACATTTTCTCATGCTTTTATTCAAACACAAATGGATAAGAAGATTAATCCGCACTCTCCTGGTCCTGTTTTTATTGTTGAACATCAGTGCTGCATTTCACGCATACAAGCTCACACATAATTATAAAGGCACGGCGGGAGTTCATAAGGGACCGGATAAGATGAGTTTTTTTGAAAAATCAAAGGCCATCCTATTTGGCGTGAGAAATATCCGGACCAGCATTTCAAATTTTCCATCGGCGCCTTATGAGACGATTAATTTATTTACGTCAAACAATTTAAAGATTGAAGGCTGGCTGATTAACCGCGATTCGGCGCAGGGAACTGTGATACTTTTTCATGGCCACCTGGGCAACAAGGGTTCGATGGTTTCCGAAGCAGGAATTTTCAATGACCTGGGCTTTAATACCCTGTTGATCGATTTTCGCGCGCACGGAGGGAGTGACGGTACCGCAAGTACTATTGGATGGAAAGAAGCGGAGGAAGTAAAACTTGCTTATGATTTTATAAGGTCGCGTGGCGAAACCAACATCACACTGTGGGGCACATCGATGGGAGCGGCCGCCATTTGCCATTCTTTTCAAAAATATGAACTGGATATCCAATCCGTGATACTCGAAATGCCCTTCGCCTCGCTCAGTGATGCAGTAAAGGGTCGGGTTAGGATGATGGGTTTACCCCAACAGCCCGTGTCAGGATTACTAACGTTTTGGGGTGGGGCAGAACATGGTTTTTGGGCATTCAATTTCAGGCCAAGTGATGATGTGAAGAAGATTAAATGTCCAGTATTACTTCAATGGGGCGAAAGGGATAAAAGAGTTTCGCGAAAGGAAACTATGCAAATCTTTGAAAATATTGTTTCAAAGAATAAGTCGCTGACAGTTTATCCCGGCGCCGGGCATGAATCCCTATTTAAAAATGATTCTACGCGTTGGAAAAGCGAAATGAGTAAGTTTCTGAAATAACCGGAGTATAATGTGGAAATGTGAAAATGTGAAAATGGAAGTGAGTCGCTAAGGTTGAAAGCTTTCTTATCGGGTTAATAACTAAAAAATATTTATGATCGATCGACTATTCGGGTAATCAACAATTTCCACATCTCCACATTTTCACATTTCCACATTATTTCCTTATCGTAACCTTCGCACCCGTCTTCGTGAAAGCATAAATTTCCATCACATCTTCATTTTTCATGGAAATGCATCCCTCGGTCCAGTTTTTAAAACGGTCTACTACAAAGTCTTCATGCGGCCAGGTGCCGTGAATACCGATGGCTCCGCCAATGCGGGCGTTGGCAGGGATTTCACCGCGCTGTTTTCGCATATTGAATCTTTCGCGGCTTTCAGGTGTGGGGTAGTCGAGGGCCAGGAACCTGCACCATTTTTCATGTACACGTTTGCCGATGATGCGGAAGCTACCTTCGGGGGTATTCTTATCACCTTCCATTTTTTTGTCGGACAGGCTGTTGTTGCCAAATACAACCGGGTAGGTAGCATACCAACCCTTTTCATCAAATACACTTAATTCATAATCCGACTTGTCGATAATAATGGAAATACTGCCGACGGGGCCGGCCGCGTAGGTCATCCGCTTCGTAGTTTTAGCGACTTCGGTAACGGCGGTATGGTTATTAGACACCAGTATCCCGCTTCCCAGCACTACGGATGTGAGTACGAATAAGGTTTTCATTGCTATCAGTGTTTTCAGGTAAGGCCGGGCATTTAACCCAGGTTCAAATATACATCAAGAAAAAATGCGTTCGAAATAGTGGCGTGAATTGATCCGTCCTAAACTTCAAACGTGATGCCATGAAATTTTATTTTCACCTGTGGATATGTTTTAACGCTGCTTTAGAGAATTTCCCTCGAAGCACTACTAAGGGAATATGCCTTGCGTACGGGGAATTCACTCATTAGATAAAAGTTAAAAGATAAAAGATAAAAGTTGCCTTCGTTCGGGAAAACCGAACGAAGGCAACTTTTATCTTTTATCTGGC
>CBFGYO010000083.1:0-17277 GCA_965652975.1 uncultured Chitinophagaceae bacterium
AAGTGCTTTCGTCTTTTCTCCATTAGCAGACAATCCTCTTGCCATACCTACCAGCGAAATAAACTGGTCCGGGTGCTTTTTGTAATTGAATTCGAAAACTTCAATGGCAGCCTTGGGCTTCTTTGCTGCAATCATTTGCCTTCCCAGTTGCTGGAGTTGATTAATGTTGCCAAATGGAAGAGCTGTTTTGATCACGGCAACCGCTTCATCTCCTTTTCCAAGTTTATCCAGGATTGCAGCTTTTGTGGATAGCGCGGCGAACGAGTTGGGGTTGCCTGGAAAAGTGGAAGAGGATGCCAATGTCGCCCACTCTAGTGCTTTTTCTAATTGGTAATTGTTCTGCAGGGCCCAATTCGCGGCGATCGTCAAACCTTCGGATGTAAAACCGGTAGGATGCTGCGACTCTGCAACAAAAGCTTCGAACTGTTGCTTTAAAAGATCAACTTCTAATTTGAAAGGTATTGCCAGCTTTTCCCATAATAGAGTAATGACCGCTGAATTGGAAGTTTGCCCTTCAAACTCATATTTTAATAGTTCTACAGTATGTTGAATGGGTCTGGGTTTGACTTTTACTCTTAATACATCCTCCTTCTCGTCATAAAAGAACGAGCCCCAGGCATCTGTTTTCCTGGAAAAGATGATGATACTTTCGTCTGGATCGTAAGCAATAAAAAAACCATATCGGCCCTTGGGCAGCGGCTGACCTTCCACCTTCACATCCTGGTCGAATTCAATGATTGTATTTTGATTTGCACCTGCCCGCCAGGGAGATGGCTTTCGGTTTCCAAAACCCTGGTCAGCAAATCCCTTGTGTACGATCCCGCCCCATATTTTTCCTTCGCGGCCGTTTACCGCGGGACGATGATAGGTAATGGAAACCTGGGTAAGGCCCACTTGTTCCGAAACAATTGCCTTTCTTGTATACCCATTGGGAAGAGCAGCGTTGTAAGGAACTTGCGCAAAGGAATGCGAATTTAAAAGCAGGATCGTTAATGCAACAAAATATATTCTCATAATTCTTTTGTGTAAATTATTATACCTCGATAAATCCATTTGCAAAAAAGGACGAAATCAAAATTTTAAGGACGGATAATTTCAATAATAAGAATTACTCTTATACCGAACGATAAAAGAGAAAGAGCAACCAGTGGTCACTCCTTCTCTAACCATTGATAAAAAACCCTATCGCACAATCGTAATAGGCTTGTTGATCATTTTGCTGCCCGATTCGATACGAACGATATACAATCCTGGTACCAACCTGGCCACATTTAATTGGGTTATCCGGGAACCCATCACCTTCCTGTTCTCCACAACTTTTCCGTCACTATTGATAATACTAATGGAGGTTTGCCGGTTAAGCATAGCATCGTCTAGCGTAATATTGAGTATATCACGCGCAGGCACCGGGTACACTTTTATGCGTCCCTCAAATGAACTTTCTTCTTTCTGCGCACTATGTTTTGAAAGACTACTGCTCGTCGCTGCTGTGGCAGGAGTTTGGAACACGATCTGGGATTTAAAAATTCCACCACGAAACGGCGGTCCTGTTTGAAAAAAACCTCCGGCATAGCCAGTCTCGGGATCAAAAAACCTACATACTGCCTTCGAGGCTGTATTTTCGATCTCTGTCCAGGTTTGCCCGGCGTCATAGGAAACAGCAGAACCCTGGAATATTGGGTTTGGATGTACAGCAGTAGATACAAAAGCATTAGTGCCGGGCACGGCGGTCATGCGGCTGTTTTTCCAATTGGGAGGTTGAAAATAATTTGTCCAGGTAAGCCCACCATCAGTCGTGGAGAATACAAATGTGCGGCCCCTGCCTCGTAAATGCGCAACACCTGTACGACCATCATCCAGAAAAGCAATTTCATTAACGTAAGTACCTGGTATGGGATCTACAACAAGTACAGTCCAGTTTTTTCCAAAATCAATTGATTTGTACATTCTTCCCATTGAAGTACCGAACCAGATAGTATCGCCTACTACAGCATGTCCACTTATCCAGCCAATTTCGTTTGCAAGCGGTGCAGGTATCTTTTCCTGGGTTACCCTTTTCCATTTTTTCCCTCTATTGTTAGTGGTATATATTTCAAAATACCCTCCATTAGGATCTCCCATGGCAACTCCATGGTTCTGATCTTTAAAATGTACAAAGCGGGGAACTGAGTTGTTGTCGAAAAGCTCACCGGGATTTGACTGTTCCCAGGTAATGCCAGCATCTGTCGTATGAAAGATGCCGCCACCCTTGCCAAAACTAAGAAACAGGTTATTCGGAACTGAACTCATTTTGTGCATAGCCACCCATGCTTCCTGTCCGTCTATGGCACTAATGTTGGAGAATCGAAGGCTATTATCGTTACCCATTTTACCGGGTATCCACGTATTGCCGCCGTTTGTTGTGCGGGTAAAATCCAGAACGGTCCTTCCACTCAATAAACCGAGTTTACCATCGTAACAAACAGCCCATGCTGTGTTTTTATCTGGAAGCGACATTTCGTAAAAACCGAGTGTATCATTTGTAAACCCGGCATTTTGAACCAGCCATTGCGCATTGGCAGTAATCATCATTATAAATGCAACTGCAGTTAGTAGTTTTCTTTTCATAATTATTCGTTTTGTAAATGCAAACTATACAAGCAAAGCCGTTCATTTTTTACAAAAGGACTAACAAAATTTTTGATGTACGGAAACGATGTTTTAAGGACAAACAGCAACGCAAAGCTGAGATGAATTATACATTACTGGAATTTATAGTTGGATTGTTAAGTCAGAAAATCCTGTTCATATAAGTACGAGTGAGCTTTTACGCCTACTGAAGGGGTGCCATTATTTTATTTAAAATGGATCAATAAGCGATTTGGTCGAAGAACAATTATTTAACGAGATAAACTGCAGTGTAAAAAGGACGAACGGGCCATTTATTGGACTAATAACTCTTTCCTGAAAAACGATTAACATTATATTTGACGCCATGAACAGTACGGACCGCGGCTTTTTGAGTACGAGAAGACTAAATGACTTGCTGCTCCACAGGCGTTGGCCCTGGCACCTGCTGTTTTGGATAGGGTATACCATCTTTCGTTTCTGGGCCTACTATATCACCATACACTTTAATTATCCCCCGATTTTTTTGCAGTACATGCTGCTTTCGGAGTTGCTGTTTATCGGTACAACTTATTTTACATTAGGACTATACCGTCGCCTCTTTACAAGAAAAAAATATGCTCTTTACTTTTCAATCGGTGCCAGTACCTGGGTATTGTACCTCATCGGTAGAACTGTGTTTCAATTCTGGTACTTGCGTGACGAACGAGGATTCCAGAACAACACATTTTCAGACATATTTTTCAACAACATTGCGATTGTTCTTGGCTTCTTTTTGTTTATTACGGCCTCCAAATATTTCAAAGACGGATTCATCTCCCAACAATTTGAAGCAGAAAAAAAACAACAACAATTGCTAGCGGAAGTCAATAACCTGAAATCACAGATTGCACCCCATTTCCTCTTTAATACGCTCAACAATTTATACGGGCTTGCAGTAGATAAATCTGA
This sequence comes from uncultured Chitinophagaceae bacterium, assembly GCA_965652975.1. GTDB lineage: Bacteria > Bacteroidota > Bacteroidia > Chitinophagales > Chitinophagaceae > CADEDV01. The sequence continues at coordinate 3,559 of CBFGYO010000083.1, forward strand.
AAAATTACCCGACCTCATGCTGCGGCTGTCCAACCTGCTCCGGCACTCTCTGTATGAGGCACAAAAACCGCTGGTTCCCATAGCAGAAGAGATCGCTGTATTAAAAAGCTATACCCAACTGGAAAGTATACGACTCGAAAATGACCTGGTATTAAAATTCGACAGCTCTGTTCCCGATGATTCACCTTTCATGGTTGCCCCACTGCTATTGATCGTTTTTGTTGAAAATGCTTTCAAACACTCAAAACTTGTGCAGCAGGCAGCCGTTAATATCCACATCAGTACTGCCATGGAAAACGATATTTTTACGCTGCGGGTAAGGAATAATTACAATAAAGAAAAGGAAAGCGGTACCGGTGGCATTGGATTAACAAATGTAAAACGCAGGCTGGACGTGCTATACCCTGAACATCAATTGAAGATCGATAAGGACGAAGAATTCTTCACCCTTTGTTTACAACTGCAACTGTCAAAAGCTACATAAACCGTAATAGTAAATGGATGTATTAAAATATAATTGTCTTGTTGTGGACGACGAACCGATCGCCCGCAAGATCATTATGAATTATATACAGAAATTGCCCCTGCTGCACCTGGCCCAGGAAAGCATCAATGCTTTAAACGCCATCGACTATTTACGCAAGAATAAAAATATTGATATTATTTTCCTCGATATCAATATGCCCAATCTTTCAGGTTTGCAGTTACTGAAAATAATCCAGCCGCAACAACCTGTGATCTTTACAACTGCCTACTCTGAATATGCCGTTGAAAGCTATGATTTGAATGCTGTTGACTACCTGTTAAAACCCTTTTCCTTCGAACGGTTCACGAAGGCTGTTTACAAAGCGGTAGATGTTCTCAAAAAGTCGCAGTCCACGACCGCCAACAACACGGAAGAAAAAAAACCTCCATTTTTCATCAAGTCCGACGGAAAGAATTACCCCGTATCGATAGACGACATATTATACTGCGAGGCGATGAAAAATTACACGATGGTAAGATTGAAGGATGGACAAAAGCTTTTGCCACTCGTACCGCTCTCCCGGTTCGAAGCTATATTAACCGAGGTAGGTGGAGATTTTATCCAGGTACATCGCTCTTTTATAGTATCAAAAAAACACATTACTGCGGTTGCTGCTACCCAGGTAAGTGTTAATCAATTTGAGATTCCGATTGGAGTGCAGTTTAAGGAGAAGTTTTTTAGGGTGATTGGAATGAGAGATAGCCAGGTGGATAAACAAGGGTAAGTGTACTTGTACTTATTTTTCAAAGTTTTTGGCATAAATGTTTTTATGTCCACACAAGACTACTGGATGCTATTTTAAAGAACGTCGAGGATCTCAAGTATAATGTATATAAATGACACAACGCCGGCAATCGCAGCATATTTCCAAATCTTGTATTTCCTCTTAATATCTATCAATTGTTGCTCGATATGATAGGTGGAATTCGTCTCTTTTATTTCCGTATTCTCATCATTAAGTTTAAGATTTCCTAAATAACTGAGCACTCCCGAGGTCTTAACGTCTCTACCCTTATCAGTAATACGATAGGAGTTGCCGTTAATTTTATCCACCAACTGGTGATTTTTTAGGAAATCAAGAGCCTCGTGAAGAGGACGTTCGTGTTCCTTTGGCCGCGGATCGATATGTGGGCGAATCACTACATAGGATTTAGTGCGAGGATACACCCTATCTAAATCGTTAAGAATTTTATCAGCGAAAAATATCCAGTCTTTATTCATAACATCTTTTTCGGTTGAACGAAATCAAATTCTAACGCTGCATAAAATATGTTTAACTTTCAAACCAAATAATAACCTCAAACTTAAACAACGATGATCGGGCGATGTTTTACTGAGCAATTTATCCAATTCTGAAATAGACAGAACCAGTCAAATATTTTATCAACCTCAATGCCAATAACAAAGCCAAATACCTGATTGTTGAAAATATAAATTAAAACTCGCCGCTAAAGTTTTGTAAGTAGGTTGATCTCGTGCCGGTTGAAAATTCCAATATTTTCCTCCGCAGTTACACGTTACACTAAGAAGGTTCATTTATATGTTACCAGTATATTTAATACTTGATTATATCACGACTGCCTGCCGATTTATACCTGGTCGATAACCTTATGTGACGCGCACTTGTAAGGATGAAGAATTAAACACGATTTGGCAGGAAACATGGAATATCATGGAAGTTGTACTGGATCTAAGAAGTTTACCAAGGGATAGAGTAATGAGGCTATAAGAGTACATTTTCGTTAGTACTTACCCAGACGTTCTCAATTGGCTAATGCGCAACCGAATCAATATTTCTTTCTACCCCTTGAACTTTCTTTGATTTAGTACTCCTATAGTCACACTTTCAAAGGATAAATGAAATAGCTATACCAGAAATAAAATCTATGGCCGAAAATTTCAAAAAAATATTTGCGCCCTCCCTATCCGTTGTACAATTACACCATCCCATATATAAAAATCTACAAATTGATTTTATTTATCCTCATCAGTAAAGATTACGAGCTTCGGCTCAGACTTGAGCTATACACTCAACGGAAATAAGAATTCCGCCAGGAAATGGTAGAACTTGAGGCACGCTCCTGGCAGGTGGATTTTTTGGAAAAAATTCAGCATATACTTTATTAATAATGCCAAAGTCATTCCCAGATACCATAAAAATGGTTGTCTTCACTACTTTGCCCATACTACTTCCTGCCTCTTCCAAAATTGTTTTGATATTTACAAAACATTGTCTTGCCTGCTCCTCAAAATCATCACTCACTATTTTAGCAGTTTCAGGATTTAACCCGGCGGTTCCGGAAAGAAAAATATAATCTCCCGCAATTACCGCCTGGGGAAAAAACTCGCTCATTCGTGGGGCTTTCGTCGTATTAAAATTTTCTCTTTCAATCATATTTATGATTATTTTTTATGCTGCCATTGGCTTTATAAATTTCATATTCCGCTCCTTAAAAGTTACAAATGATCGGGAATACTATCTTTTATTATTTTATTGTTTATATCAGTTACTTCCCAATACAAAAATAAGGACCCTTAACTGGTAAGGGTCCTGTTACTATAAGGTACTAATATCACAAATTCTATTGCCCAGGAGGCCTGATCATCTTCCATCCCTACTGGTCCGCTTTTTTCCCATAAGCTTGAAATATACCATTGCCGCCGTGTTCTGCATCGTTCATCATTAACACCCTCGCCCCTTTGATACAGGTAAAATAAGCATCGTATTTTTTAGGCTTTCCTTCAATATCAGAAAAACTTATCTGCCAGTTGTTGGGCACAGAAAATGTGCCTGAGGACTTTACATCCACATATTTTGTGTTGCCAACAGTTCCGTTAACGACCAGGAGCTTCCAGTTGTATTTATTACCGGCGCCAAACTGGAAGGTTTGATTCGATTGATGCACATTCATACCAACATAGTTACCTGTAAAAGTATTATACAAGTGTTGCAGTCCGGTGAAATCGCTGGTCCAGGTGCCATTGAAGTCTTTAGCACCAATAGCAAACTTGTTATAAGTTGCCATTCGGGCCAATGGGTTCATTAAGTCAGTCTCACTATCCCACCTGATCAAATCGGGGTCAAATTTGAAATGTTGTATAAAACTGTTTTTATCGGGAGTAACAAATTCAAGCCAGCCAGTTTCGCCCTGTCGGAAAAATAGAACATATACTTTTTTCCCCGTGCTATTCTCAGTGAGATGGCCAAAGCCCAGGTAGGGACGGTTATAGGTACTGATGTAGGCAGTTTTGTAGTCTTTCAGGTTGCTGTAACGTGGAGCCACTAAAATATTCCAGGCAGCATTGGTAAGCTGATCGGGATCTGCAGGAAAAATGGTTCCTTCCTTTGGATAGTGGATCAGAACCGTGACAGATCCTTTTTTTACTTCCACCCAATCTTCCTTTACCGTACTTATCCAGCCATCATCAAAGTTGGTGGTCATAAAAGTAAAACCTTCATTCTTTGTCACAGTATTAACCTGCTCCGGTTTTACAGGATTAGTCGCTGGCCTGTTAAATCCAAGGCCCTGTTTATTGAATTTGATAGATTCCAAAAACTCAGAAATATTTTTTTCATACACATCCGTATTGGTAAGTATAACAATGTTCATCATTTTTTCAAAGCCACTTGATGTTACTAATGCAACAATACCTTTATTACCGTCATTTTCAAAAGTTGCATACCCGCTTTGTACTTCCCATCCATCTTCTGTTGCTGGCGGTTGCATTTCGGGAGTCGCAGAAACAGTTACCGTTTCTTTTACTAATGATGCCCAAGCGATATCAAAGTTCTCTTTTGAATTGGCTGTTCCCTGAACTGCTTTAAAAACGGTGATCATGCAATATGTTCCTTTTGCCGCATTTTCTATTGAGTATTGAATAGCACTCTCTGCAGGTTGCTTTTTCCATGCCCTGGGTGGGGTGTAGCTAATAAGATCAAATGTTTCCTTTTGGGCGAATAAAATGGTCGCAGATAAACCGAAGAAACAAAGTAGAATTATTTTTTTCATACTAATAAACATTATAATTCAAATTTATTTGCATTCATCTTTTGATACTATCCTATAAAACAGGGATATTTATCCTACTACGCACTCCTGGAAGTACCAGATATCAATCCTTTGTGATTTTAATATTGCTGATATAGTATTTATCGTTCTCCCCTGAATTGAAACTCGTAAATGACATTGCATTGAATAAGTGAGCTGCTGGTATTGCTTTTTCATATTCAGCTATTTTGATTTTATCAACAAATACCTGCAGCATTTCATCTTTCTTCTTAATTGTTACTTTAATGTGGTTATTTTTTTTGTTGTTGGAAAAACCTGGTGCAGCAAACCATTTAGTTCCATTTGAATAACCCGTTGGGTAAGGAAATTTTGTTTCCAGGGTCGCCTCCCCGTCTCTGCCATCAAATCCAGGGCGGAGTCTAACTAGAAGGTACGATTCGGCATTGCCCGGTGAAACTTCTTTTGACAATTGGAAGGTCAGTCCCGTCGCTCCCCAGGTAAAATTTTGGGCAGCTACAATTTCATAGCTCAACGTAAAGTTTTGAGGTAAGGGTTTTTTAAGTTGCGTAGGTGTTATTACATAGTTAGACATTGTGGTCCAATTGCCCTCTAATCCATCGAGCTTTGCAATAACAGTCGTAGCTCCCTGTGCTAATGTACTTTTCCACCCAATTGGTTTTTTTCCAACAGTCGACGTAGAAAAGTCTTCGAAAAAATGAACGTTCTTATCTGTTGCATTTTTTTTAGCTGTTTCCGATTCCTCGTTGACCAGTACAGGTTCTTTATAATCTGGTGAGCGAAGGGGTTTATAAGGGTTACCTTTTACTTCTCCAGGATTAAAAAAATAATCATACACATATCTAAAATTGAAATTGTTCATTACTGATTCATGCAGGTGTAAATTATACGCCTGGTTGGGCATTCCCATGGTCCACCGGATAACGAGCCACTGCGGCTGGTCAGTTTTACAAAGGGCTAAAGTTGATTTTTTAACTTTTAAAATCGGAAAAGTGGCATGACTTCCTTCCGTAAACATGTCATCACGACCTTCTTTTGCATTTACAAAATTATAAATGCCGATATCGGTACCAGAAAGTTGCAACTCAGCCACATCATTCCATTTGCTTTTATACTTTTCTTTTAACCTTGCAAGATTCTTTTGTGCAAGAGCAAAATTTTCTTGTGACGTGGGGTCTGTTATTTGCCACAACGGAAGTTGCTTTTCAGCTTGTGTAAAAAATTCCCCGATAGTCACTTTCTCAAACGGGAGTTCCTTGTTGTCTTTGGTCATGATGACAACGTAGTGGGGATAGTCGTCAATCGTTTTTGGGGGAATATAGAAATGTTTATATTCTTCAATGTTTTTATGGTTTGCAAAACCGAGTAAATTGCTTGCCGCTTTATTATTGGCATCATACCCTTTTGAATTGCTGGTAAAATCCGGAAGTACAAAATAGTACTCTTCTGCACTTGAGATGAACCATACCGGGTTACTAATGTATTGTAACTGGTTGGCCTCTATTCGCCAATACTCCGCAAAGTTGTTTTGCGGAACAAACTTTCCCGCACCATCTTTCTTTAAGAACATATACATTTTGGTAAAAGCACCATACAAATGAGGAAGAGCAGCCAGGTGCTGATTTATCGCGTTGCCCAGACGACTATTAGTACCACTGAACTTTGGTATGGCATTTTGATAATATCCGGCATCACCCAAGCACCCTTTGGGCAAGTATGATTGTTGCATCCACTCTACAAACTGCTGGCTATATCCTATTTGCTTATCGGAATACACCCTATCGCCAAGAGTTTTTCCTTTTGCTGGCACAGGATACTTATAAATTTTCATCCAGCCGATGTCTATATCGGCTATGCTTTCCAGCTTAAACCCAATTCTGTCAACATATTCTTGTGCTTTCGAATTGATAGAAACTGCTATAAATGCAATTAGAATTATTTTCTTCATTCTATACCAATTAAATAATTAGAATTTATTTGCTCATATATTTTTCAATCATGAGCTTGCTATTAATTAAACAATCCTTTTACAGGAGCAAATGTTCCAGGTGCCTGTAAACCGCTACTGAGACTTGGACTCAACCCTTTTTCTCTAAGGTCATCGATATTATCTCCAGCTTCCATCATACCTTTTTCAAAGAGTTCTTTCTGAATTTCTTTAGCAGTTTTTAGGTTCCTGCAATCGGCGCTCATCATCTTTTTTAATAGTTCATGTGCCAATTTATTTTTTTGAAGTATTTTATTCTTTACTTCCATTGCTTTTTCAATATCACTCTTATAGTCTGCTGTTTTAGAATAAGCAATTTTACTTTTAATGTACTCCCTGAAAGCCTCTACTCCTTTTACTTCTTCGGCTTTAGCGCGTTCTATTTTACTTTTCAAATAGTCTTTCATCCGTTGCTCTGCAGCTTTGTCTTTTGCTTCCTGTGCCCTTGCTTCTTCTAACACTCTTCGCATATCGTCCGCAAAATACTCCGCCGTCTTTTCCGGGGAGATGCCCAATTTGAAATCAAGGATCCTTCTTTCTTTGTACTTTTTTGCAATTTCCGCCAGCTTACCAGCGGGGGATAGTTCAGGATCGACAATGCCTGGCGTCATGCTCCCCATGGCAGATTTTATAAAAGGATCTGGACCGGGTTCCGCTATCGAAGTATGATCCACACCATAAGCAATAGTTTGACTAGGTACCGGGGTTTCATGTGATTTTTCAATAGCATGCTTATTGTTATTGAAATTATTACCGGCATTGCCCAACTCCTTCCAATCTGAGCCCATTGGCATCCTCACCAATGTCGGACAGCTAAAATTGGGGATTTCAGGAAGAGCGACCTGTCTAATCCCATCATCATTTTGTTTTACACAGGACCTGGCGATGGCTTTCTGGTCTTCGATAGCGGCTTTGTAAAAGTCCGTTATGGCAGCCGTCCATGTAATGCATTGCATCATTACAGTATTCTTGGGATTGCCAGTAAGATACCAAACCCATGTGCAGAATGTATTTAACCATGCCCTAAACTCTTCGACTTTCCTTGAGTGAAATTCCCTGATGATTGGATTTGCGTATTGCAGAAATTGATTATTCTTATTATCAAAATCGGCACATTTATCATTGCTGCCATATTTTGTCATCTCCACTTTTTTCGCGTCAATAAGCTTACGCAATTCGATGTTTTCATTTGTATACTTCATCATCCAGTCTGCTATATAATTTTGTAAAACGATCTGGACCACTACTGCAGGCTTGCTCATTGCATTTATTCCCTTCATCGATTCTTTCATCATTGCATTCGCGAAGTTTGTTCCGTCGTCGCTTTCATCGGCAAGGGTATTTATCTCGGCTTCGCTTGCTTCTTTCATCACCTCTATTTTCGATTTCAGCTCGTCAAACATTTTTGAATACCCATTTTGTATAGCCATGTCAGTCTCATAACCTGCAACATTATCTGATAGTGCGGGAATTTTTATCCAATCTTTTCGGAAGTATTCATAGATGGTGATACTGCTTTTTAATTTTTCATAATCGAGGCTTGAGTTAGAATGGCCTTTATTGTTTTTTATCAGTTGTTCAGTAAATGGGTTTATCGCATTTTCCATTGATTCCTGGTAATTTTCTGCAGCTTTTACAGGATTACCGGTTATTTCCTCAATCACGCCCTCCGTTTGTTTAGCCTCGGGGTGGTAGGGATTAAGACCGCCTGCTTTTTTGATGATTGACCTGGCGCTATCAATTTCGCCCAGGCCAAGCCAGGCGTGGGCCAGGTTATTAACTACCGTACTGTTTTCTGGAAAATCGTTGCTCAATTTCTTTAAGAGTGGGACGGCTTGTTCCGGGTAACCATACTGGGTAAGTAAAGAAGCCAGGTTGTTCTGGTAATTAGGATTAGTTGGATTTGCCAGCACGGCTTTCATGCTCATTGCCATGGCAGCCTGGGGATGTCCCTGCATCATGGCAAGTATCGCTGCATTACTAATGTCGTTAGCTTTCGGCGATTGGGATATGATTTTTTTTGCAAGGGCCATTTCAGTGGTATTGCCCTTCGCCATTAATTTATTATACAGGTTGGTCACATAACCATTAATGTCGGCTTGTTTTAATAGCTTCTTGGACATCGCATTGATTTTTACGATATCTTTTGGGGGAACTAACTGCTTATTACTGGTAAATGCCGGATAGTTCGCGGTTTTACTATTAGCCTGCATCAACTCCGGCATTACCCCGCCCATAATTTTCTTCATTTGCGCTTTTTCTTCTGCACTCATTCCTTTTGTGGCCTCTTCCATCATTTTATCTATGTCTGATTGCGAAGGGGGTTTCTCAGTTGTTGTTTTTCCAGTCTGGGGAAATGCTGATGCCACGACAAACAACAATACAAATACGAGAAGATACTTTTTCATTTTATTTCTATTTATACAATTAATTAGTTCAAATCACCGGCAATAATGTTGGTAACATTGGCTACCTGCCTGATGATTCTTGTTACCAGCGCTGTAGTAGTACCTGCTTTATAAATATCGGCTCGTACAAACACGGTATTGTCATTACTATCAATCCCGATTTTTATGATGTCGAAATCATTATTTCTTTGCAGCAGGTATTTCAATTTCGAATCATCGATCTTCCCCGGTAGTATTTCCGTAAGGTTTGTGTATATTATATATAGATCACTTACCTTCTGTATAAGTACATTATAGGAAGGAATGTTTTCACCTTCATATGGTATAACAGCAAGACTATCGTTGATTACTTTGTATGGAAGCCCAGTGCCGCTCAGTATCTTTTTTAATGCCGACTCGGCCGGTTTTACAGACGTCGTTTGTTTTGACTGGCCAAAACTGGCAACAGCAATAAACAGGAAACAAAGTGCTAAGAGCAGGTATTTTCTCATCTTTTGAAGCTTGTATTTAGATGTATAATTTCATGAGCTGATTGTCGAATATTTTATGATGCCTCACTCCTTAGTCATCATCCATTTCCCACCGTTATTCACACTATTGACACTTCCCCAGGTGCCACTCATGGTATTGTTTGCAACTGTTCCGGTAAATGAAAAAACTGGACCATCGCTGTAAGTGTAACTTCCAGTAATAACATTCCTGCTTATTGTGTATTTCCCGTTTGCAATTGTTCCTCCCACATTGTTAAGAACCTGCATAGTACCATCGGCATTCAATTGAAAAGAATAAAAATCAGTATTGGAGTTTTCGCCATGGCCGAAAGTGCCCATCCATTTGCCGGCAGCGGCTGGTAAGATTGTATTTTCAGATGGAGTAGAAAGTGTAGTTGCCAGAGGCTGTTTGGTATATTTTGGTGTGATTGGTGCCGCTGGCTTCTGGTCTGGTGTAAATTCTATTTTTAATTTCAGGGAATAACTGCCATTACTTGTCGTTATCCCATAGGTTTCTTCTGTAAAAGTGAATTCGATAAACGAGGAAACATAATCCGGTCGATCACGGTAAGTACTCTCGCTCACGCTTTTATTATGGTAATAATAAGCTGCTAAGGTCCTGGTGTCTAAAATAAGAAGTGCAGGGTTGTAAAGGGCAAGTGTTTCACCATTAAAAGGTCCCGCCTTAATGCCGATCGGCCTGTTGTCCTGGACATTGACGAGTTTTTTCAGGAAATTGTATTTGGTAATTGGAAAGTAGGCATTATACCTGTCGGTCATTTTTATAAAGCGCCCGTTAAAGGGATCGTTATAACTAATGTTGGCATTTGCAAATGGATAAGTTTGCGCCACCGCCCAATTGAGATCGTTAGCCAGTTGCCTGTTAAACATATCCCAGTCACCATTGTTGAAATTATCCCATTCCCATACCGATGGAGAAAGCAGGAATATCTCGCCAGCATCGATGCGTTCATTTACTATTACGCTATTTACCGGTATTTCATTTCCATTATCTATACCACCGATGGCATTGGCGGTGCCGGCCCTGACCCTTCCATCACCCGTAGAACCAAATACGGGCGTATAACCCGTCCCTGCCCTTGTTGAAGCAGGTGCGGCCGGGTTATAGATCCTGTAGCCATAGCTGATAAATACTTCGTTGCCGTGACCGTCAAATTCTACTAGTCCATCCCAGGACTTGTTAATGCATTTGAAGGATGCTATAGTAATTTTTAACTGTCCGGCTGTAGGAGTTTGACCTAATGCATTTACCGACAAGAGAACAAAAAGAAAAAGTACGTATTTTTTCATGGGAACATTTTTAGTGGTGTAAATATGAGGTATGGGAATGGCCTGGTCCATCCCTTAAAAACAGGAAATTTCAGAATAAGTAGAAAATCATGGAAAAAGGGGAGCACCAGCAATGATTAAACGATGTTATTTGTATTGTGAAGACAAAAGCTTAGTTTAAATACATGACAAAGACAATTTACCTGTTCCTATTGCTGGGTATGACATTTCTTGTCAAGGCCCAGGATCAAAAAAGGGATAGTTTATTGATGCTTCTCCCTGCTGCGAAGGAAGACACCGCCAAAGCATTACTGCTGTTGCGGATTGCGGACACTTATGAAACCAATAACCAGGACTCGTCCGAGCTATATTTGGAGAAATCAAGAAGGTTATCGGAGTCATTGAATTTTACACTCGGCATGTATCATTATTACGAGCAGAGCGCCATTGTCTCATTTACAAAAGGTGATTATTCAAGGTCAAGGCAGCAAAGCGAAGCAGCGCTTACACTTGCGAGAAAATTGAAGGATTCTTCCTTTGTTATAAACATGCTCAACAATATTTCGATAGTATACGCCTACCTGGGGGATTTCGAATCGCAGGTCAATTATTCGATACAAGTCAAGGATGCGGTGGAAGGAATAAAGGATTCGTCGAAACTCTCACCTGTCTATCACAATCTTGCAAATGCATATTATAACTTCAAGCAGTACAGGAGATCAACAGACTATGCCCTGCTTTCAGCGAAGCTGTATACCGTTTACAAGAAAAAGAATGCCTACATCAACAGGGTACACGCTACACTAGGACAGAACTATGAAAGAATGAAAATGTTGGACAGCGCCTTGTTTTACTATAAACTTTCCATTGATGAATCTGTTGCGGCCAATGACAAGTATGCCGAAGGAAGTATTTATGGTTATCTCTGTGAATTGTATGCAAGTCGCAACCAGTTTGATGAAATGCTCAAAGCGGGTGAAAAATCGGTGTCACTGGCGAGGGAATTACAGAGTGATCAAATGGTATCAAGTTCACTTTATAGTCTTGCCTACGCCAATTTCTTAACGGGGAATAATGCAAAAGCCAGGAGAGATATAGAGGAAGCATTGTCGATTGCCATTAGAGATAGCCTGACGGATGAACTGAAGAATGCCTACACAGTTCTCTCTTATATTGCGGCTCATGATGGAGATTTTAAATCTTCCTTCGAGGCGAGGAGCAAAGCAGATTCTATCAATGAAGCAATTTTAAATGAACAGGTAATAAAAAGTACTGCCGAATTCGAAAAAAAATATGAAACAGAGAAAAAAGATAAGCAAATAAAACTCCAGCAGGCCCAATTGCAAAAACGAAGAATACTCAGTTATATCCTTATTGGTTCAGTTGCAATCCTGCTCATTATTTCTTTTCTTATCTACCGCAATTATCGTCAACAACAGAAGCTCCAGTACCAACGCATCAGTGAGTTGGAAAAAGAAAAGCAACTGACGTCGACTGAAGCCGTATTGAAGGGAGAAGAACAGGAACGAACCCGCCTGGCAAAAGACCTGCATGATGGATTGGGAGGCATGTTGTCGGGCATTAAATACTCATTTCAGACTATGAAGGGAAATCTAATCATGACGCCTGAAAATCAGCAGGCTTTTGAACGCAGCATGGATATGCTGGACAGTTCTATTAAAGAAATGCGTCGGGTAGCACACAATATGATGCCGGAAGCACTTGTTGAGTTTGGCTTGGATACCGCGTTAAAGGATTTCTGTAACGATATTAACCAATCAGGTGCGTTAGGAGTAACTTACCAATCATACGGTTTAGAAAAAGTCACTATCGACCAAACTACAGCCATTACCATATACAGGATTGTGCAGGAACTGATTAATAATACAATGAAGCATGCATCTGCTAAAACGGCTATTGTACAGGTGACCCGGACAGATGCGAGTATTTCTATAACTGTCGAAGATGATGGCAAAGGATTTGACACCAGGATTTTAAAAAGTGAGAAAGGAATGGGCTGGAACAATATACAAAGCCGGGTTGAATACCTTAAAGGAAAACTGGATGTACAATCAGAACCGGGCAAAGGGACTTCTGTATTAATTGAATTGAAATCATAAATGGCAACAAGCATATTCATTGTTGATGACCATTACATGGTAATAGAGGGTATCAGGTCATTATTACAAAATGAAAATGGTATCGAATGGACCGGGCATGCCATGAATGCTGCATCCTGCCTGGCCTTTCTAAAAAATCATTTGCCTGATGTAATATTGATGGATATAAATCTTCCTGACAAAAGTGGAATCGATTTGTGTAAAGAAGTAAAAGAAAAATATCCTTCCGTTTTTATTATCGGGCTTAGTACTTTCAATCAGCAAAGTTTTATTCAGAAAATGATGGACAATGGCGCCTCAGGCTATGTGTTAAAAAATGCTACACAGGAAGAATTAATAACGGCAATAGAAACAGTCATAAAAGGTAAGACTTACCTGAGTGAAGAAGCTACTCATACTTTAAGAAAAGAGAATACGACTAACATTGTTTTAACCCGTCGTGAAAAGGAAGTATTAGAATTGATCGCCGATGGAATGACCAATGCTGAAATCGCGCAAAAATTATTCATCAGCGTAACTACGGTAGATACACACCGAAAAAACCTGTTGGCGAAATTGGAGGCGAAGAATACCGCTTCGTTGATAAAAATAGCTGTTTCACAAGGGTATCTTTAATTACTTCTCAATTATAAGGAACCCGGCTGTTAACCGGGCTCTCTGCATTTTAAGCTCTGCGTGCTTTTTTCTTTGGATTCGCTTTCTTCTGTGCTGAGCTTTTCTTTTTTGTAGGCTTATTCTTCCTGGGTTCAGCGTTCTTTTTAGGCATACATTTAAATTTTAGGTTAGTGAATTATTTACTTATGGCTGCTGGGTATTTTCATCCCATTTTTTCCTGCTTTCCCATAAGTAAACAAAGATATGCCTATAAT
>CBFGYO010000084.1:0-17199 GCA_965652975.1 uncultured Chitinophagaceae bacterium
AAAATTGGCTGTTGAAAACTTGTACGCCTAACTTTGCCCCGCTATGACAAAAGCATTATCGGGGCGAACGGCAAAACCAGTTGCAATCTGGTTGCTTATAGGAGTGGGGATGCTTATTGTACAAATTTTACTCGGCGGCATCACACGGCTTACAGGTTCGGGACTTTCTATTACCGAATGGGATGTGGTGACGGGCACGTTGCCACCATTAAACCAGGCGGAATGGGAGGTTGCATTTGAAAAATATAAACAGACTCCCCAGTTTGGATATCTCAACTCCGACTTCACACTCAGTAATTTCAAATTCATTTTTTTTTGGGAGTGGTTTCATCGGTTTTGGGCACGGTTGCTTGGTGTAGTATTCCTCGTGCCCTTTATCATATTCCTTGTACAACGTAGATTCAAACCAGAGATGGTACGACCACTGATAATTCTTTTCCTCCTCGGTGCCTTGCAGGGAGCAGTGGGCTGGATAATGGTGGCAAGCGGATTGACGGGTAACGCTATTTATGTAAAACCAACAAGACTTGCGCTTCATTTCATTTTTGCAATTGGACTACTGTGCTATACTTATTGGTTTGCTCTGCAATTATTGGTTCCGCGCGATCAATTAGTACCGGACAGGAAAACCAGGAATCTCACCTGGGCCATCATTGCAATACTTGCGATTCAACTGGTATATGGCGCGCTGATGGCGGGACATAAGGCAGCAACTGCAGCCCCGACCTGGCCCGATATTAACGGTTATTTTGCTCCACCAGGAATGATGAAAGAAGATCAGGGATTGCTAAACCTGATAGATAATCGCATGACGATTCATTTCATCCACCGTGGACTCGCATATATATTATGTATTCTCATCATTTTGCTAACTATCCGTTTATTTAAAACACCTGGAACTGCACTATACAGGAAATTTCGCTCATGGCCATTGATATTGGTGATCTTTCAAATAATCGCCGGCATCCTCGCCGTTACTACCAGCCTGCAGATCGTTCCCAACCAGTGGGGAACGTTTGAATGGGTAGCTCAGTTGCACCAGGCCGTTGCGATGGTGCTTGTGATTTCACTTTTATCGATAGCTTTTGTAGTAGATAAAAGATAAAAGTTAAAAGATAAAAGTTGGTTAGGTTGGAATTGGATTTATTAGCATTTTTAGCGAAAAACAAGAGAGGTTCATAGGGCACCATAGAAATTCTTTGATGATCTATGTTTCAATCTGGTAAGAAAGCTGATAAGGTATCTACGACCTAAACCAACTTTTATCTTTTAGTTTTTATCTTTTATCTTAATAAAGCCAATAATTGTTATTTTTAAGTAATACTATTCAGCCTTCTTATGAAAGCCTGGCTACGAGGATTCTTTTATTCTTTCCCGGTACAGTTGCTTTTCCTGCATTTCAGGAAATACCAGGTATTATTGGTGTTTTGGTTCATTCTCTTCAGTACAGTCAATGGCAGTTTCATGAAGACCTTCGGTGCGGATTCACTTTTCCTGGCACCGGAATATCTTGGGAATGTAAACTCGATAAGTTCGGCGATTGTAGGTATGGCAATCGGAATGTTTATTATCAGTTGGAACATTTCAACCTTTATCCTGTTCAGTAGACATTTCAGGTTCATGGCCGCAACTACCAACCCGTTTTTGAAATATTGTATCAACAATTCTATTATCCCCATCGTATTCCTGATCTTCTATTTTTTCAAAGCGTATCATTTCGACCATTACAAGGAGCTCATCAGCACTACGGAGATTCTTTTCCTGGTGGGAGGATTTTTGAGTGGGCTGTTATTTATGATCACGATTTCATTTTTCTATTTCTTCAGGGCCGACAGGTCCATCCTTCGAAAAATGATGCCGATGATCACCAATCCCAATTCCTATATCACCCACCTGCAGCCTGTTCGAGAAGTACACCATGGCGCGCCTCTTATGAAGGTGGAGTGGTATTTTGAGTCGCCGCGACGCTTTCGCAGGTGCCGCGATGTATCGCACTATACACAGGAATTTATCGATTCCTTATTCAAACGGCACCACGTAGCGGCAATCATCCTTGTATTTGCCGCTTTTGTATTCCTCGTCATCATTGGGTTTTTTCTCGAGCATCCTTTTTTCCAGATACCTGCAGCAGCCAGCATCACGATCTTCTTTTCGATATTGATAGGTGTAGCGGGAGCATTCAGTTATTTTCTGCAAAGCTGGAGCGTGCCTTACCTGATCGGACTGATTTTATTATTAAATGTTTTTTACAAGCTCGACTGGATCGATCCACGCAATAAAGCTTACGGGATAAATTATACTAATAAAGATGCGCGCCCCGCTTACACCCGGCAATCGTTGCTGTCGATGGCCAGCCCGGAAAATGTGGAAGCGGATAAAAGGAATATGATCACCATCCTGGAAAAATGGAAGAAAAAGCAAGATAGTGATAAACCAATGCTCGTACTCGTAAATACCAGTGGCGGCGGCCATCGCAGTGCAACATTTACCATGAGCGTGCTGCAGTACCTCGATAGCGTTACTAACGGTAACATTATGAAAAATGTATTCCTTGTATCTGGTGCTTCGGGCGGGATGATTGGGGCTACTTACTTCAGAGAACTTTTTCTTCGGCGCCAGCGCGGCGAGCCAATACGCTTGCAGGAGAAAAAATATGTTGATGAGATAGCTGGCGATTTACTTAACCCGCTGTTTTCATCCTTTGTAGCAAGGGACCTGATTGCGCCTGCACAGAAATTCAAAGTGGGTTCATATACATATATAAAGGACCGCGGCTATGCCTTCGAAGAAAAGTTGAATGCCAATACACACGGTTTTCTTGATAAACAACTAAAGGATTATATAGAAGATGAAAGGGAAGCGAATATTCCCCTCATGTTTTTCAATTCGGTGGTTACCCGCGACAGTCGCAAAATGATAATCAGTACGCAACCTGTACGTTTTATGATGCAGGCCTGGCAGGATACCACGCGCTTGCCGGCGATGGATCCCGACGCTATAGATTTTGCTTCTTTTTTTTCGGCCCAGGATCCTTTCAACCTGCGTATACTGACTGCGTTGCGAATGAATGCAACCTTCCCGGTAGTACTTCCCAATGTATGGTTGCCTTCCAACCCTGTTATCGACGTGATGGATGCGGGGTTGCGTGATAATTATGGCCAGGAAACGGCACTTCGCTTTATGGAAGTATTTGATGAATGGATAAAGGAAAATACATCGGGTGTAATTGTATTACAGATTCGTGATCGCGGGGCAGGCGCATGGGAATTCCCTTATTTATCAGATGATATAAGCGATCACGCTACAAAACCATTTCTTTTGCTGCAACACAACTGGTTTAAGATGATGGAATTTTTTCAAAATGATATGTTGAGTTATTATAGCGACCACCAGGGACGGAA
The DNA here is from genome assembly GCA_965652975.1 of uncultured Chitinophagaceae bacterium. Taxonomy (GTDB): domain Bacteria; phylum Bacteroidota; class Bacteroidia; order Chitinophagales; family Chitinophagaceae; genus CADEDV01. The sequence continues at coordinate 3,402 of CBFGYO010000084.1, forward strand.
TATTCATAAAATTACTTTCCAGTATGCTGCGGACCGGGAAGAAAATAAAGCGGCACTGAGTTTCCATCTATCCTTACGCGAGGAAAAAGACATCATCGCGTCGGTTAAGTCGCCATATAATTCTGAAAGTTCTGTTCGCCTGTTGAAATTACTCAACTCGAAGCATGTGCAGGATTCGGTCACGGCTGAATAAGCCGGAAGCATCTTTTCTTTACTTCTATCGACAATTCATCCGGTGTTTCTGCCGGGTCCCCATCAATATGTAGAGGTGCTTGTGAGAGGTTTTTTATATGCAGGCGATTGGTTTGAAAATAAATCACTGCCCTGTCTTTCCGGATTATCGCATCCGTTTGCATTTTATTACGGCCACTCACTTGTTTGAAAGTCTGCAATAGCAATGCAAGTTTATTTTGGCTGGTAACGATTACGATGTCGAGAAGACCATCGCTCAGGCTTGCCTGTGGAGCAATAGTGAAATTATTTCCAAACTGGTTGCTGTTGGCAATACTTATAAAATATGCTTCGGTAGCCAGTGTAGACTTGCCAACTTTTAATTCAAATGAATACGTCTGTGCAGAAAAAAAATTCTTCACCACCGCTTTTACATAGGTTGCAAGTCCCCGTGTAGGTCGTTGTGCAAAATCATGTGCTACTTTGGCATCGAAGCCGAGGCCACAAAGCATGCAGGCAAACTGGTCGTTCATCATAAATCCGTCCGTAGCCGAGGCTTTGCCATTGAATACGATATCCAACGCCTTTGCAGGTTGTGTAGGAATACCCGCAGTATTTGCAAGACCATTGCCCGAACCACAGGGTATAATACCAAAATTTACCCGCTCATCCATCAGGCTGCATACAACCTGGCTCACAGTACCATCACCCCCGGCAATGACGACGTCGGTAATTTTTTGTTCGCGAATTACTGGTCGCAGAAAAGAATAATCGCCACTCGCTACGGAAGGAAAAATCTGAAAGGGAATTTGCCTGGCTGTTGTTTGTTTTTCAATAAGGTGTCGCAGGTCTTTCTTGACCCTTGTGCCGGAAATGGGATTGATGATATAAATGATTCGTTGCATGTGACGTAGCTTGAGGAAAAGATAAAAGTGGGTTTCAGTCGGTATGTGGGATTGGGTACAACTTTTATCTTTTAGTTTTTATCTTTTATCTTCTTTGTTCTTGCGTGAAACGTTACCACTTCAGTAGCGCACTCGCCCATGTAAATCCACTTCCAAATGATGCAAGGCATACCAGGTCGCCATCTTTTATTTTTCCCTGTTCCCATGCTTCACACAATGCGATGGGTATGGAAGCTGCTGTAGTATTGCCGTATTGCTGGATATTGTTGAATACCTGGTCGTCGCGCAATCCAAGTTTTTGCTGCACAAACTGTGAGATGCGCAGGTTTGCCTGGTGTGGTATAAGAAGTGCGAGATCCGAAGGTTTATATTTATTTAAATCGAGGGCTTCCATAATTACTTCAGGGAATTTCACCACGGCTTTTTTAAAAACCGCGGGACCATCCATATTGGGAAATACCTGTGCTTTGTCGATCATGTCGTGGCTGAAAAACATTTCACCCATTTCTGCATTATCGAAGTCGGCAAGGTTTTGCGCCCAATGGTTGGCATGTGTGCCGGGGTTGTACATCGCCAGCACTTCGGCTGCTTCACCATCGCTATGCATATGTGTGCTAAGGATGCCCTGTTCAGGATTTTCAGTGGGCTGTAATACAACTGCACCGGCACCATCCCCGAAGATTACGGACACATTGCGGCCACGCGTGCTGAAATCAAGGCCGAAAGAATGTTTCTCTGCCCCGATTACTAAAATATTTTTAAAACTGCCACTCCGGATATACTGGTCCGCCACACTTAGCGCATAAACGAAGCCACTACATTGATTGCGTACATCAAGTGCGCCGATTTCTTTCATTTTCATGGCACGTTGTACAAGCACACCGCAACCGGGAAAATAATAATCTGGGGATAGCGTGGCAAAAACGATAAAGTCAATATCCTGCGCAGTAATGCCCGCCCGTTGAATTGCGATAGTTGCGGCTTCTATGCCCATGGTGGTCGTCGTTTCCTTTGTGCGATGAGCATATCGCCGTTCAATTATTCCTGTTCTTTCACGTATCCATTCGTCACTGGTATCCATGTATTTTGTCAGGTCGTGATTAGTAACAACCTGTTCGGGTACATACATACCAATACCGGCAATTTTTGAACGGGGCATAGCAGGCAAGTTTAAGAATGAAAGGTAAGAAAGATTTGAAGTTGGAAAGGTTATGGGTTTATTCCCCGGTTAAACTCCGACCTTTCATTTAAAGGCAATTTAAGAGTATGCGCGCCAAATCTCGTGCACTCCATTATCACCGAGTGTACATCCTTGGACTTGATATATGATCCAATTACATGATCGCCGGCGTTGGGTATTGCAACAAGCTTTTTCAAACTGTCAGGCGTACCGAGCTGGTGAAACATGCGTTTCATGGCCGACACTTTTACTACTTCATCCTGGTGATCGTCGTCTTTGTAATAATAAAGTACGAGTGTTGGTTGCCTGATTTTTTCAAAAGTGGCAGCTTTCATAGTTGTTTCCAGCAATTCCTGCATCTGAACGATTGCTTCCATGCGATACTTATAGCTCCAGTATTGTTTATAAAGGTCCGATGAGTCGCTCGATGTATAATATTTACCCTGGGCCAGGTGAGCTATTTGCAAGCCCCAGTGATTGTTGGCCACCCAGGCCAGCGGATCATTAATAGCAATATTGGGAGATAATAAAATAAGTCCCGCTATTTCGGGATATTCAGCAGCAAGCTTCAGCGCCAGTGTGCCACCCGTAGAGGTAGCCATGAGTATTACTTTTTTTCCCAACTGCTTTCCAATTGCAAACGCTTCTTTTGCAGAGGTCCATGCCCGTTCGGCAGTATAATGTAACAACTGTTCATCTGTTCGGATGCCATGGTCTGAAATTCGCGACAAATAAAGATTGCAGCCAAATGTCCAGGAGAAATATCGGTGTACGGGGTCGCCCTCTTCCTGGCTTGCCGAAAATCCATGCAAATACACTACTGCATATTCGGTCTTGCTCTTAATCGAATCGTTTGCCCAGACAATCCTGGCTTCATTATCTGCTTTTAATGGAAATTTTGACTCGCAGGTGCTAACATATCGTTCCACTGAATCCAACTGTGACGGTATGGTAGGTAGTTGTGTAGTATAGTGTGGGCTCGACGGTTTTGGGCCGATGAAGTAAAGAATAATCAGGAGTATTAGGGCAATACCGGTCCATCGAAGGAATTTCATAAAAGGATTTTGATAAAACTACATTAAATCTCCGTTTAAAGGCCTTTAAGACTGTATTAAATAACCCCATTCCCTTGCTCCCCCGGCTATAATAACGTACCTTCGCCGCTCGTTTGAAATTGAGAATATGAATATTAGAAATATAGCCATCATTGCACACGTTGACCACGGTAAAACTACACTGGTTGACAAGATATTACACGCAACCAAGGTGTTTCGTGAAAACCAGGAAACCGGGGATCTGATAATGGACAGCAACGACCTGGAGAGAGAGCGTGGAATTACGATTTTTAGCAAGAATGCGGCTGTTTTGTATAAAGACGTAAAGATCAATGTAATTGATACTCCAGGCCACGCCGATTTTGGCGGAGAAGTAGAAAGGGTATTGAAAATGGCCGACGGCGTGATCCTCCTGGTAGATGCATTCGAAGGGCCCATGCCACAAACTCGTTTTGTATTACAAAAGGCATTGCAATTGAGCCTGAAACCTATTGTTGTCATCAACAAGGTGGATAAACCCAATTGCCGTCCAGATGAAGTACATGATGCCGTATTTGAACTTTTCTTCAATCTTGACGCTACAGAAGAACAACTGAATTTCCCAACATATTACGGTTCCGGCAAAAACGGCTGGTTCAATGATTCATTAACGCAGATCGATAATATCTTCCCGCTTCTTGATGGCATTTTACAATATGTGCCAGCTCCCAAAGTGAATGAAGGTCCGTTGCAAATGCAGATTACTTCGCTTGACTACTCATCTTTCCTTGGTCGAATAGCTGTAGGTAAAGTAAGCCGTGGGTCAATTAAAGAAAATCAACCTGTGGTGTTGATGCAGGCTGATGGTAGTATGAAGAAATCGAGAGTGAAAGAATTGTATGTGTTTGAAGGAATGGGTAAGAAAAAAGTGACGGAAGTAATTGCTGGCGACCTGTGTGCAGTAGTCGGCATTGAGGATTTCAACATTGGTGATACAATTGCCGATGCAGAAACACCGGAAGCTTTACCCGTTATCAGTGTTGATGAGCCTACTATGAACATGTTATTTTCCATCAACAACTCGCCTTTCTTTGGTAAGGATGGAAAATTTGTAACCAGCAGGCACCTTCGCGACAGGCTAATGAAGGAAACAGAAAAAAACCTTGCACTGCGTGTAATGGATACAAATGAAGGCGATAGCTTCATGGTATACGGCCGCGGAATTTTACATCTTGGTATTCTTATCGAAACCATGCGTCGTGAAGGATACGAACTTACAGTGGGTCAGCCACAGGTAATCGTGAAAGAGATCAATGGTAAGAAATGTGAGCCTTACGAAAATTTAGTGGTGGACGTACCACAGGAATTTGCCAGCAAGGTTATCGACCTGGTATCGCGCAGGAAAGGTGAAATGCTGATCATGGAAACAAAAGGCGAGATGCAACATCTCGAGTTTGATATTCCTTCAAGAGGATTGATTGGTTTACGTACACAAATGCTTACCGCTACTACGGGCGAAGCTGTAATGGCGCACCGCTTTACAGAATACAAGCCCTGGAAAGGACCTATCCCCGGAAGAAATAACGGTGTGTTGCTTTCCAAGAATACTGAGAAAACTACAGGATACTCAATAGATAAACTGCAAGACAGGGGTACTTTCTTCGTTGACCCAGGTGAAGATGTGTATGCAGGTCAAATCATTGCCGAGAATATCAAACCTGGGGATCTTGTAGTAAACGCAACTGAAGGCAAAAAACTCACCAACCACCGTGCTAGCGGAAGTGATGATGCTACGCGCATTGCTCCAAAAACTTTGATGACGTTGGAAGAATGCATGGAGTACATACAACAGGATGAGTGTATTGAAGTTACTCCCAATTTTATCCGCATGCGCAAAGTGATCCTGAATGAAGATGAGCGTAAGAAAGTGCAGAAGAAGATGGAAGCTGAGGCGGTATAAATGAAAAATAATAATTATGAAAGCGGTGATTGATCACCGCTTTTTTTATAATATTTTTTGAAATAATAATCTGCGATATCTTCTCAATCCGCGTAATCTGCGAGAACCTCGTTTTCGAATATCGGGTTCCCCGCAGATTGAGCAGATATCGCAAATTGATACGTAAATTTGCGGTACAAAAGCGAATATGAAACACGTGTTGCTGGTTTTTATATTATCTATCACTTTATTGTTCGCATCCATTGCTGATGCAAACGCTCAATGCTCCATTTGTACCAAGACAGCGCAACAGCTTGGCGAAAAGCCAGCCAAGGGCCTGAACTCTGGTATCATCTATCTTGCTTTTGCTCCCTTTGCAATTGTTGGCTATATCGGTTATCGTTGGTGGAAGAACAATCATTAAAGCTTTGAGCTGCGAGGCTAGAGCTGCGAGCTTGAAGCCTGTATTGTCTTAACTTCAGCAGGCAAAACTAACCGCTATGCATAAAATACTCCTGCTATTAGCATTACTCCCTTTTGTTGTACATGCTCAAAAGTTGCCCGCACTGGAAGAAAAAACAAAGGACCTGAAGAAAAAAGAAGGATTCCTGAATTTTTATTGGGATGATCAGTCAGGAAAGATCTGGCTGGAAATTGACAAACTCGATAGGGAAATACTCTACGTTACTTCCTTACCGGCCGGGTTGGGCTCAAATGATATTGGTCTTGATCGTGGTTTGCTCGGTAGTGAACGCATAGTGAAGTTTACAAAAGTTGGCAGGAAGATCCTGATGGTTCAGCCCAACTATAATTACCGGGCCCTCAGTAACGATGCGGCAGAAAGACGGGCAGTTGAACAATCATTTGCGCAGTCAACATTATGGGGCTTTGCGGTGGAAGCGGAAACTAATGATCACTGGCTGGTGGATGCAACAGATTTTTTATTGCGCGATGCCATGCAGGTGAGCAATCGCCTGCGGAGCAGCCAGCAGGGTAGTTATTCAATAGAAAAAAGCAGGTCGGCCATATACCTGCCCAATACACGGAACTTTCCTCAGAATACCGAGTTTGAATCAACAGTCACGTATGTGAATAATGATGGCAATACGGGAAATTATTTGCAGTCTGTAACTCCGTCGGCAGAAGCCATCACTTTAAGGATACATCATTCATTTGTACAATTGCCCGACAACGAGTACAAGCCCCGTCGCTTTGATGCACGCAGCAGTTTTATACCGATCTCTTATTATGATTACAGTTCACCCGTGTCTACCCCGATCGAAAAGTTCTTTATTATGCGGCATCGGCTTCAGAAAAAAGATCCGTCGGCAGCACAGAGTGAGGCAGTGAAACCAATAATTTACTATGTAGATAATGGTACGCCCGAACCTATTAGAAGTGCATTGGTAGAAGGAGCATCGTGGTGGAACCAGGCATTTGAAGCTGCAGGATATAAAAATGCTTTCCAGGTAAAGATATTGCCCGAAGATGCCGATCCCATGGATGCGCGATACAACGTTATCAACTGGGTGCATCGTTCTACCAGGGGATGGAGCTATGGTGCGTCCATTACCGATCCTCGCACTGGCGAAATAATAAAAGGTCATGTTACACTTGGCTCGCTAAGAGTACGACAGGATTATATGATAGCAACAGGATTGCTTGCACCTTTTGAAAATGGTGTACCAGCAGATGATAAGATGCTCACAATGGCATTGAACAGGTTAAAACAATTATCTGCGCACGAGGTGGGGCACACGTTGGGACTGATGCATAACTATGCAGCCAGTGTAAGTAATCGTGCGAGCGTAATGGACTACCCACACCCTGTTGTAAAATTGAATGCACAGGGTGAAATTGATCTCAGTAATGCTTATGATTCTAAAATCGGCGATTGGGATAAAGCCGCCATCACCTATGGCTACCAGGATTTTCCAGCAGGCACAAATGAAGCTACTGCATTGAATGGTATCCTTACCAGCGCTTCGGCCAAAGGCTTGCAATTTATTTCAGACCAGGATGCGCGTGCACCGGGAGGATTACATCCACAGGCGCACTTATGGGACAATGGGAATGATGCGGTAACCGAATTGAGAAATGTAATGAAAGTGCGCGCAAAAGCACTGTCACAATTTGGAGAAAAGAACATTTTACCGGGTACGCCCATGGCCATGCTGGAAGATGTACTCGTTCCAATATATTTCTATCATCGCTACCAGGCAGAGGCAGTAAGTAAGCTGGTAGGGGGTATGTATTATACTTACGCAGTGAGAGGTGATGGGCAACAGGTAACACGCGCATTATCCAAAGAGGAACAGAAGTCTGCATTGAATGCCTTAATTGACTGCTTTGATCCGTCTTTCCTGGAATTGCCTGCTAAAATACTCGCACAAATACCACCGCGCCCTGCTGGATATGATTTTACGCGAGAACTATTCCGGAAAAGAACGGGGCTTGCATTTGACGCTTTGGCGCCTGCCGAAACAGGAGCAGATTTTCCACTCATGTTTTTATTTAACTCCCAACGTTTGAGCCGTATGGTGGAATATGAAGTGTTGAATGCAGGACTCGGAGTGGAAGAAATGACCGGTATGCTCCTGGCTAAAACATGGAAAGCACCGCGTCGTACCGGGTTTCAAAAACTTATACAATTACAAACTGAACAGGTATTGCTCACCCATCTTCTCGCAGCAAGTATTAACGACAACAATTCCTTTGCTGTGCGATCAGTACTGCAAAAAGAAATTAAAGATCTTAAATCATATATCGAATCACAACTGAAAGCAACAGGTGATGCAACCTATAAAGGCCATTTGTTGTTGGCCATTGAGCGAATGGGAAAGCCTGAAAATGCAAAGCCGGCCACGCACAAAGAAATTCCTCCAGGAGCACCGATTGGTTGTGAAGATTACTGAACGATTAGTTTTTTTATAACATCGCCGATGCGTACTGCATAAATACCTTTAGATAAAGTAGAAACCTGTATTTCTGTCAAAGGAGAAAGGATTTTTCTACGCATAACGATACGACCTTTAATATCGATCATTTCGAGGTTTGCAGGCATGTTATAGTGCATACGAACGAATATCTTATCGGTTACCGGGTTAGGGTAAAGCACGAATTCATTTTGTGAGCTAATAAAAATAAAGCGTGTTGGCGAGTAAGAAACTGCGTTATTTTTTTTGATGATCCTGATGCGGTAAAAATTATCACCATTATACGGATGAGGATCTATTGCTGTATACAATTCCTGGTTATCACCAGCCTGTACGGTTTGAATTTCACGCCATGCCTCGTTACCGGTCATTCGTTCTACCACAAAGTGACTAACAGTTTCAGGACTGTAAATTTTCCAGGCAAGAGCAACAGTGGATTGTTGGAGTGCAGCTTTGAAATAGCCAAACGACACGGGAAGCAATGTACCGCACACACTGCCAAAGATGTTGCCGATACGATACGCATAATTATTTACAATTGAACCCGCCGCTCCGTTAAGACCAGGCACAGCCGCACCACATGTACCACTTCGGTTAAATTCCAATCCTCCGGTACCGCCAGCAATAGAAATAGCTCCGGCAGGACTTGCAGCTTTCATATAAATTACCCCACCGCTACCACCTCCGCCGCCGCCAAAGCAACGTCCCGGAGTAGTTACGTCATCGGAATTGCCGCCATTACCACCTTTTGCTTCAATGCTAACGGCATCAGTATATGTATCAACATCCATAATGAGTGTACCACCTCCGCCACCACCACCCGCACCATCACCTTGCGAGTTGCCACCAATACCGCCATTGGAGGTGATCTTGTGACCGTTGCTGATAAGAGTTGTTGCATGTATGTATACTACTCCACCACCATTTCCACCCCCCAGCATAAATATTGCATTGTTATTGTGACCCGCGCCACCGCCACCACCAGCAAAAACTTTTTTACCACCCCAGCTTCCCAAGGGCCAGCCACCCTGTCCCTGGTTATTGGCGGTGTTACAACCGAATGGACCGTTACTGCTATTGCCTCCTCCACGGCCACCGGCTGCGAGGTTGCTGCCACCTCCACCACTGTTGTTGTGATTATTACCTCCACCACCTCCATTGGCAGGTGCACCCTTGCCTCCATCGGTTGCGGCAGTTACGTCGGCCACACCTTCACCCTTATGAGCACCGTTGAGATTTGAACTAAAATTGTCTGCATCATACACGTATGCAGTACCTGCGGGACTGAAAAAATCGCAGTTACCGCTGTGCTGAAAAACAATGCCACCTTTATAACCGGATTGATCAGCACTAATGGGCGCCTGTAGTTCCAACGTGTTGTTGGCCTCAATAGCAATTACTCCACCAGTTCCGGTTGTTTCATCCCAGGGTTTTGCATTCACCGTACCAGTTACCCGCACATCATCATATTGAACAACGGTAACCAATTGCACTTTGCCCGACACAGGAGTGTAGTTATTCAACAGGTGATGAACAAAAAATACTGAGTCGCCGCGGATAGAACAGATATATGCAAGTTCATAATTGCCGGCATTGTTTAATGCAGTGGTGTCGCCCCAATCGGAAGCAGAGGGGTTTGCTGTCTTAATGGACGCACCTTTCATTTGAATGATCATTACTTTGTCGACGGTGCTAAGACCCGCAACAGTATTCACGCGCACACAATTTCTTGAAGGAACGTTTTCGATTACCTGGTAATAGCTATTGACTATCCCGCTAATATTTGTAAACTGTGCATGAGAAGCCTGGCTGAAGCATATCATTAGCAGCAACACGCCGACGAGGCGTAGAAGGGTTTTTGCAAGGATAGATTTTGTCATAGCAGAGGCACAGGCCCTTGCCAAAATAGAAAAAAATACTGGTTATTTATACGGGAAAGTCCTTAGTTTTTTCAGTGATACTACTGGCAATCAGCATGTTTTGAATCATTTATCTGCGATGAACTGGTAGAGGTTGAAATTGCCCCTTGGATAGATTGCCTCTATTTCCCGCTTCAATTGTGCTTTATCCACACCTTTCAGGCGTTTTTGCTGAATAAGGTAGTAGGCTCGTTCGGCAAGTAGCCAGAACTTTTTATCTGATAGATGTGACTTCTGTAATTCGTGAATGATAATATCCAGCAGTTCTTTTATACCTGTTTTTTGCGAAGCAATAGTCTTTACTACAGGCACCTCATTATAATGTTTGCTGAATGCAGGTGCAAGCATTAACCGGAGGTTTTTTACAAACTGGTCGGCATCGGGCCTATCAGCTTTATTAACCACGAATATATCCGCGATCTCCATCAACCCTGCTTTCATTGTTTGCACTTCATCACCAGCTTCGGGTACTACCATCACCACTGTAACGTCGGCAAGACCTGCTATTTCTATTTCACTTTGACCCACACCTACCGTTTCGATGATGATATGATCAAACGGGAAAGCTTTCATCAGGTCGGAAATTTCAATGATGCGCGGATGTAAACCACCCATCGAACCCCTCGTTGCAAGCGAACGAATAAAGACGGATGGATGCGTATACCAGTCGCTCATCCTTATCCTGTCGCCTAATACAGCACCAAGGTTAAATGGAGACGAAGGATCTATACATAATACACCAACTTTTTTACCGCTTTCTACAAGCAGGCCGATCATTGAATCTACCAGTGTGCTTTTGCCGGCACCTGGCGGTCCTGTAATGCCAATGATTTTTGTGGCTCTTGATGGTAGTGATTGAAGTAAAACATCATAACCGGCATATTCATTCTCGATTAATGAAATACTTCGAGCCAGTGCTTTTGTATCACCCTCGGTAACCTGTTGTAATAATTCCTGCCACATAGAATGAACGGGATGTTGTACGTTTACAAAAGTATGCTGAACAAGTTACAGAATGAATGGAGAATGCCCATCATTTTTATATTGCTGGCAGCGATGTTAACAGCAGCATTCATTTCACGGGCGGTTTTATCCCTCACCGTTATATCTTTTGTTTTATTTTCTTTCTTACATAAAGGGTATAAAAAACAATTCAAGGATTTCTTCCACTCTCGTTTGCTGCTGGGTATAAGTGTGTTGTTTCTATTGCCATTCATTTCCGGGATATGGTCGGAAAATACGGACCAGTGGCTGAAGATTATGCGCATAAAGTTGCCGTTGTTGTTTTTACCGCTTGCGTTTGCAGCGCCTTTTGGATTCACCGATACACATTGGAGACGTTTACATTTTTTATTTATCGCCATAGCGTTTATCACTTCGGTGTGGTGCATTATTGAGTATGCGGGAGATATGCAGGCCGTCAATGCATCGTACCTGCGGGCAAAGACTATGACGACACCACTGGAAAATGATCATGTACGTTTTAGCTGGATGATTGCTGTGGCTATATTGGTAGGTGCATGGCATTGGTGGCGACTGCGGCATTCAAGAGATGTAATTTTCTGGATACTGGCAGTAGTTACCGCATGGCTGATAATCTTTTTACATCTGCTTGCTGCACGTACGGGCCTTGTGTCGTTTTATATAATATTGATAGCAGGCATTTGCTGGTGGATTTTTTCAAGAAAAGAAAAAAAATATCTTCCGCTCGCACTTGCATTACTGATTTTGTTGCCTGTGGCTGCATATATGCTTATGCCATCATTTCGCAACAAGGTCGCTTACTTCCGTTACGAATCTGCGTATCTCAAAAAAGCCGCTTACCTGCCCGGATCAAATGATGCCATGCGGGTAATATCCATACATGCAGGCTGGAATGTGATGAATCGAAAACCACTTACTGGTGTAGGTTATGGTGATATCAGCGATGACATGAGAAATGAGTATGCTTCAAAGTATCCGGGTATGATTGAAGCCGACAAGATTTTGCCATCCAATGAATGGTTGATGTATGGTAGCGGCTGTGGTTGGCCGGGGTTTATTGTATTTACCGGTATTATGATTTTTCCTTTCTTTTTGAGAATAAGAGGCCGGCCGGGATGGTGGTTGCTGAATATTACTGCCGCATTCACTTTTATTGTAGATATCGGACTGGAAGTGCAGTATGGTGTGTTCCTGTATGTTTTTATAGTTGGGCTTGGATGGAAGTGGTTGTTAACAGAAAACAAGTAATCTTTGCAGTATGTCGAACTTTTCGATCGTTATTGTTTGCAGGAATGAAGTGGATAACATCGGCCGCACGTTGCAAAGCCTGCAGGGACTTACTGATGACATTGTAGTATTTGACAACGGAAGCTCCGACGGCACACAGGACATCGTAAAAAAATATAGCGCAAGGCTGATTGAAGGTGACTGGGAAGGTTTTGGCAAAACAAAACATAAGGCGACTATGCTGGCCCGACATGACTGGATCTTAAGTCTCGATGCTGACGAAGCAATTGATGAGGAGCTCAGGAAGTCCCTGCTCGGGGTTCACTTTGATAATGACCTTACCGTCTATGATATATCATTTAAAAATTTTATAGGAAATAAATATTTAAAGTATGGCGAGTGGGGTGGTGATCATCATGTTCGCTTATTCAACCGTACGCGTGTAAATTATAACCATGCACATGTGCACGAAACGCTTGTGATGCCGTCAAATAGTGTAGTTAAAAAACTAAAGGGTTTTGTGCTGCATCAAACCATGCGTGACATTGAAGAATACTCGCAGAAAATGGTGAAGTATGCTATGCTTAATGCATTGAAATACCATCAACAGGGTAAGACGGCCTCCTGGTTTAAAATAAGATTATCACCGGGATTTACATTCCTGAATTATTATATACTAAAATTGGGATTCCTCGACGGGCATGCTGGTTATGTATGTGCGAAAATGACAGCCTGGTATACCTTTATGAAATATGCCCGGCTACGGGAATTGAACGATGCGAGTGCGAAGTAGGCTCCACCATGTTTTCGAACAGTTTTGTAATTTCATATAAAGACTGCAGGTCTTTATTTAATCATTAACTCTTATCATTGAACCGATATGACGAACTTCATCCCTATATTCCCTCTCGGTATTGTTGTTTATCCCGGGGAGGACCTAAACCTCCACATATTTGAACCGAGATACAAGCAACTGACAAAAGAATGTCATGAGCAAAAGAAACCATTTGGTATTCCCACGGTAATAGAAAAGAAAGTACAGGACTACGGGTCACTTGTAGAAGTATTGGAAATTACAAAAGTGCATGACAATGGCGAGATGGATATAAAAACAAAAGGCCAGCGCGTGTTTCGTATACTGGAAGTGATCAGGGAGGTGCCCGACAAATTGTATAGTGGCGCAATTGTAAACTACCCGGAAAGCTATGAGCAGGGCAACCCCGAAATGATGCGGAAGGTAATGGCAGGCATACGTGATCTACATGAGTTATTGAAAGTAACGAAGGACTTCAAAAAAAAGGACGAGGAAATAAAATGTTTCGATGTGGCACATCATATCGGACTATCGCTGGAAGAAGAGTATGAATTATTAATGTTGTCAGATGAAAGACAACGTCAGGAATACCTGAAAAGACATCTTACCAAAGTAATCCCAATGGTAGCCGGTATGGAACAGTTGAAGGAAAAAATAAAACTCAATGGACATTTTAAGAATTTGGGGGG
>CBFGYO010000085.1:0-17130 GCA_965652975.1 uncultured Chitinophagaceae bacterium
CCGAGCATCGACACTTTTTTCAGCTCCTCCCTGCTCCTGAAGCCGCCATTCTTTACCCGGTACTCAACGATGTTTTTAGCTACAGTGGCGCTTAGGCCCGATACATATGTTAGTAGGTGTTTGCTTGCTGTGTTCAGATCAACACCCACAAAGTTTACACAGCTTTCAACCACCTGGTCGAGTGCTTCCTTTAATCTATTCTGGTTTACATCATGCTGGTACTGCCCTACCCCGATGCTTTTGGCATCGATCTTTACCAGTTCACTTAACGGATCTAGCAATCGCCGCCCGATGCTGATAGCACCCCTTACCGTTACATCATGATCTGGAAATTCTTCACGGGCGGTTTCACTTGCAGAATAAATTGACGCTCCACTTTCGTTTACCATAAATACCGACACAGGTTTACCAAAGTCGATACTCCGCGCCAACTGTTCGGTTTCCTTGCTTGCTGTTCCATTACCATATCCTATTGCTTCGATATCGTATTTCGCAACCAGCTCTTTCAGCGTCAGTACCGCACCCTGCCAGTCGTTTTGCGGCGCATGGGGAAAGATGGTGGTGTTATACAAGAGCGTTCCATGCTCATCCAGGCACACGAGTTTACAACCCGTACGAAAACCCGGATCAAGCGCCAGTACCCGCTTCTGACCGAGCGGCGATGCCAGTAATAATTGTCGAAGGTTTTCTGCAAACACTCTTATCGCTTCCTCATCTGCTTTGTGCTTGCTTGCCAGACGAAACTCATTTTCTATTGAAGGTTTTAATAAGCGACTAAATGCATCATCTATAGCTACGCCTACCTGTTGTGCTGCAGCGTTCGATGCTTTCAATAATTTTCTTTTTAGTTCTTCTACTGCATGTTCTTTTTCGATACTTATATCCATCACAAGAAAACCTTCCTTTTCACCACGGCGAATTGCGAGGATGCGGTGTGATGGGCTATTTGCAAGCTCTTCCTTGAATTCGAAATAGTCACGATACTTCTGTGCGTCAGCCTCATCCCTTTTGGATGTCAGCGCCCTGGAGCTTACAACTGCTTCTTCGGTAAATAACTTACGAATGATATTCCTGGCCTGTTCGTTTTCCGAAATCCATTCAGCAATAATATCACGTGCACCCTGCAAGGCTTCCTTTGTGTCCTTTACCTGCTCATTGATAAATTTCGCAGCTTCTTCCTCAACGTTTAGATCCGATTGTTCGAATATTGCTGTAGCAAGAGGTTCCAGCCCTTTTTCAATAGCCACACTTGCCTTTGTCTTGCGCTTGGGCTTATAGGGCAGGTAGATATCTTCGAGCTCTGTTGCATTGATACAATTTATTATTCTTGCTTTGAGTTCTGGTGTAAGCTTGCCTGTTTCTTCGATGGTTTTGAGAATAGTTTCCTTTCTTTTTTCCAGTTCCTGGAAATATTTTATCTGGTCAATTACGTTGCCGATCACCACTTCATCAAGATTGCCCGTTGCCTCCTTGCGATAGCGCGCAATAAACGGAATGGTAGATCCCTCGCTGTGCAGGTCGAAAATATTAGCAACCTGTTTGAGTGAAAGATTAAGTGTAGCTGCGATTTGTTGTGAATACTTCAACTCCATGGATATCTGTTTGGGGGAGCAAATGTAAAGGTAGCGGGAAAAGAAAAAAATTTGTTTGTTTCAAGCAAAGCACGCAAAGTTTAAGAAAGCGAATGCTGTTTAACCTCTTCACGCTTTGCCCACTCGCCTTTGCGTGCTTTGCTTGAAAGATTGGAGAGGCATGATCCCTCTACTAATTATTTATGCACATGTAATGACGGTCGCAGTTGCAGGTACAACTGGAAGCCCACGGGATTATTTTCGTAGATCGGTTTCAGCCCTGCGGCTGGAAAATCAAGTGTGGCTTTTGCGCCTGCAGCAAGGTCAACGTCATGCTTTTGCCAAACGATACGGTTATAACCCAGCGATAAAGCTTGAATATTAAAAGTTGAATGCCCCAGTACATCTTCCAGGTCCAGCTCCTCTGCCGCCTTTTGAAACAGCCTGTCGAGGCTTACCATGGAGGTAGCATTCAATAATCCTTTTTTACCAACCTTCCCGTTCATCATTGCCATAAACCAATTTGGGAAGCTAAACTCATCTCTGCCCCTGGTACCGTTTTCGAATACATCAGTTGATGTGTAGCGTTTAACACTGCACTTTTAATACCTATTGTTTTAAATAAATTAAGCCATAAACAAGAGCATGACTAAACTCATTGCTACCATTAGCAGATCTTCCACCAATGTTACCTTGCCAAGTGGCAGTTTGATGACTGTACCCAGGCAGGCACACTGAATCACTGATTTTTTCAACACGCTTTTGATAACGCCTATACTCGCGATGCCCATCACGATAATGATTGCAATATTTGTACCTATGGGAAACAAACCAGTCAACAGGGCGATACCAAGCAACAATTCGACAAATGGATAGATATAACCCCATTGTGGGAATTTCCTGGCCAGCACATCGTAAGTGCCGTAACCTTCAGCAAATCCTTTCAGATCAAGCAGCTTGAAAAATGAAAAAACAAAAAAGAAACCTGCCATAAAGTGGTTCATCCATTCCATCCAGCTAAATGAATTTTTAACTACCTGTATAAGGAATGTGATTCCGGCTATCAAACCGAAAATCAGAAAAATGGGGAAATAGGAATTTGTGCTTGATGGCATGGTCTCTTCCTTCTGTGAAAGATGGCCGTGTTGGTTCATCTCTGCAATAGTGTAAGGACCAGCCTTGCCAATGGCCTGCTGCAAAGATTGAACCGGGATATGCCTGCCCATGGTAATCTGAGCCTGCGGTTCATTGAGCTGCACTTCTGCTTCCACCACATCGCCGAGCTTAAGTATTTCGTTTTTTACACGGGCCACGCATTTGCCGCATGTCATTCCCGTAATAGTATATGAATGTGTCATAAGTTTCAAGTATGACACAAATTTCATTCATGTGTATGATGGGACCGTTACAGAATCCGGATGTTTTATTACAGGATTTGTATTTATAATCCGTCGAGTGGCTGTCGGTGATGATCTTTTAGTTTTTTGAATTGCGATGGGGTAAATCCTGTAACTTTTTTGAATTGCGCGGAAAGATGGGCAACACTGCTATACCCGAGTTTGAATGCCATTTCATTCAAAGTAAGCTCATCGTACACCAACCACTCCTTTACTTTCTCGATTTTCTGAAGTATGAAAAATTGTTCTACCGTTGTATTTTCTACGGATGAAAAGATATTACTGAGATAATGGTAATCTTTATGAAGGCGCTTTGCCAACCATTCCGAGAGGTTTTCTTTTTTATCATCAAGATCTCCGTCCTGCACGAGTTTAATGATCCTTGTTTTTATTTCCTCTACCAGTTTGATCTTTTTATCGTCGAGCCATTCAAAACCTTCCTGCAACAGGGATGAACGAATTTTAGTTTCCTGGTCCTGATCTAATGGTTTTGCCAATTGCACTTTACCCAATTGGATGTTATTTATACTTGCCCCTGCATCATTAAAAATTGATGTCACTGCTTTTATACAACGACCACAAACCATATTCTTAATTGGTATCTCCTCCATATCCCCTGAGTTTTAAATAATTTTGAACAAGCTATAAACCTTTGCGCCTTTGCTCCTCCTTTGCGCCCTTTGCGTGAAACGTAATTACGAAAAAGTGCCTGCCACGCTTTTTACTTTTTCTTTTTCCGAAGCGCATTCAAAAAGGTACGTTCCAGGCTGATGAGCCAGCTTTTGTCAGCCATGCGCGACATATCACCACCTAATTCAAAGCGGTAACCGATATTTAGCTTGGTGTTGCTGGCAAAAATAATTTGAATAGCCGGCGCCAGGTCGATATAGTATGCACTCCTGTCGAGCGACTGTTGAGCCAGCATTTCCGTGTAAAGATTTATGTTGAGCTGCCTGTAGTCTGTATATTCTCTTGGCAACAATAAGTAGCCTGCTGACAAAGAATAATTCATTACCTGGTAAATTCTATCCGGAACATACAACACTTTATCATTACGCGATTCGTCGAGTACCTGTGTGTGGCTAACTGTACCACTTATCGCGAGCTTGTGCCATAGTTGCGTTGCTATCAATCCTAATTGCACACCACTTTTATCTCCCTGCAGGCTCACTTCATCATTATGGAATGGACTGCGGGAGTACGATCCATCTGCAAAAAGTGCCATCCGGAAATGGGTGTGCAACTCGTCATTTGACAGAAAGCGGTATTTGGCATAGAGGAAAACTGATTCCCAGCGAAAGTTGGGCGTATGCATGTCGGAAAAAGTAGTTCCCACATGTATCATCCATTTTTTATTTAGACCAAACATCACCTCGGGAATATATCGCTGCATAGGGCGGTCATGCCAGGACTGAGCGCCCATAAAATTGCCACTAAGCTTCAGGCTCATCGATTTTGCCGGCATATTGGAAGCCGGCTCGGTAAATACATATAATTCCTGGGCACCTGTATGGAGATAACACACGATACAGGCGATAAAAAAGAGCTTGCGCATAAATTCGTTGCTATTTATCCAGTAGCTCTTTCAAAACTTTTTCAAGTTCGTCTTTTTCCAGGTCCATGGCCACGAGCCTGCCTTCCCTGTCAATGAGGTATGATGTTGGGAGCGCCATAATATTCCAATGAGCGGCTGTATTCGCTTCTGCTCCGCCACGGTCGATAACCTGTGGCCAGATCGCTTTGTCTTTTACAATTGCCTTTTTCCAATCCCGGTCATTATCATCCAGCGACACTGCCAGGATCTCAAATCCCTTATTCTTAAACTTGGGATACAATTTTGTAAAATTTTTATTTGAAGTGCGACAAGGTCCGCACCAGGAAGCCCAAAAATCAATCAGTACCACTTTTCCTTTTAGGGAAGATAAACGGATTGTATCACCCGCCACCGAAGGCAGTGCAATCTCAATGGCCATCATGCCCTGTCGTGGCTGTGCATGGCCCGTATGGAAAAAAAACAGAACTAAGGTTAAGTTTAGAAAGCGCTTCAGGTTTCTCATTGTAGTTTATTAAAATGAAGCTGCCACATTGGTGACAGCTTCACCGGTTTAGATCGTAACGTGGTATACCCTGGCATTTGCCTGTATACCCTCCCTGGCACAACAACTAGCCGCTTTACCCGTCTGCACACAACTTAACTTACTGGCGGTGCTTATTTTTTTGAACACCTTAGCGCTTACAAAATTCTTGTCCACCACGGTAATCGTCGATTCGCCGTTAAGTGTTTGTCCATTAACGTTCAGAAAGTGGAAATTGGTATTTCCGATCTGCACATGTTGGTCGTTTTCCACCTTCAGATCGTGAAAATTCCCCGTTAATTTCAACCCTCCCACGGAAAATCCAGCATCTTCAACTGCCTGTTTCAACGCATCGATATCTACAGCCTGGTTTTCCTTGAAAGTTATTTTGAAAGAGGAATTTTTAATGTCTGACCTTACCGACTGCACAAACGGTACTGCCTGCAATGCTTTATTGATCGCATTGCTGCACATAGCACAGGTAAGTCCCGTAGCCTGCAACTCTGCCTTTGAAAATTGTGCGTTCGAAGGCAGGGCAACAAAGGCTATTGCAAGAAACAATAACACTGTTTTCATAACCTCGATTTTTAAATATTATTATGATTTTTTACAGCAGTCGACACCCGTGTGCCCTTCTTTACTGCATTTACCATCTTTGCAACAATCAGCCTTTGCCTCATGATTTCCATCAGCATGATCCGTGCATTTAGCATCGCCTGCACAACATGCTGCTTTAGCATTTTTTGCATCAGCACTTCTTTCATACTTGCAGCATCCATGAAGTTTGTTATATGATTCCGCAGTAGCTTTTACTCCAGCGTTATCATATCCTACCGCCGCAATTTTTTGCTGGATTTTGGCTGTATTGGTAGAGGTACTTTTGTATTTTACAGTAATCTCTTTGGCGTCCATATCCCATTTTGCTGTGGTAGCGCCTGCGTCAATAGCAGCTTTTTCAATTTTAGACTTACACATGCCACAGTTGCCGGATACTTTGAACGTTTCAGTTTTTGTTTGAGCAAAAGAAAGTGTAGCAACAGAAGTAAGTATTGTTGCGAGTGCGAATATTTTAAATGATTTCATGTTTAATTTTATTTGAAATAATTAATCGATTTCATTTCTTGTTTACAGGTTTACAAGACATAGCATCTTCAGCCTGCTTTTTTTCAATGAGCTGGGAAATTATCTCAAATCCGGAAAACATTATTCTGTAAATAGGTATCCTGTGCAGATAATAAAGGAGGAGAGTGATTATGAAAATGCCGATCTAACGGCTGTACCTGGATTGCAGCAGTTATATATTCCGATGGAACCATTACTGGCAATGCAAGGGGTGTAATTTCAAATGAAACGTAGGATGATTTTTGCTGGTCTTCATCCAGTTTTACAATTTGTACTTCATCGCGGCAGCATCCACCTGACCTATGTATTTCCATACCGCAACGTCCGCATTTATCGCCTTGCGATAGATAAAAAGAGGAGGAGGCCAGGCTGTCCATGCAGTAATGCATATTGATGACAACCCCGCAGCTAACTGCCAGGTAATAGATCGCCACAATAGATACTAGTACTTTTTTCATGAACGTGACAAAGATAATTGCAAATCCTAACTTCTCGCAGCCACCGGTTAAATACCTGTAACTACCTGCTAATCAATTAACAAAACTCCAGAATATTCCGAATCTAATGACGAGGCCAGGCGTGGGATAGTTGGGTGCAGCCAGATTATTCCTTGTAAATCCAAATCCGTCGAGCATCCGGGCCGTATTAAGGTTTTCCGTCCTGAAATAGATCTTTATCCCTTTGATCCGAAACTGGACGTATGCTGCAATGTCAGGCAGTTTATAACTGATCTTAATGCTATCCTGGTAAAAAAACTGTCCAAGTGCTGGGGAATAATCGTCGGCATAATAAGGAGTATGGTAACGGACCTCAAATCCCATCGCGATATCCAGGTTTTTGAAGCCCAGGTTGCCCTCATAAGCCAGGCGATTGCGTGTGAATATGGTAGGCAGGTTTACCGGGGCGCTGCCGATTACCTGCTGGAAATATACATCGGCATGCCAGTTCCAGTGGCGACCAAGCCTGAAAGTTTTTTGAAACGCAAGTTGAAACACGTTGAACAATGCAGACTCCTGCTGCAATTGATAAAACCTTGAGATATAGGTATAATTGGTTGCCAGGAAATAATGCCCCGTGAGCCGTAACCTATATTTTGGTTGAAAGATGGAGCCCCAGAAATGCACGCTGTTTTCTTTTTTGAAATCGCGGGAAGGATCCCAGAGATAATAGCTGCTGCGCTTGTCAAAGATGAAAGATGGAGTACGATTCACATTTTCAAAACCGACTTGTAAATAACCGATTGCTTTGCCGATATAGCGTTGCAAACTTGCATGTGCCTGGTAGTCGCCCGCATTATAACCTGTAAAGTAAAGTTTACCGTATGCTTCAATATCCCATTTGCGATCGCGTGTACGATTGCGGTATTCGGCATGCCCATATATATTATACAATGATGTGCTACCGCCTGCAAATTCACCATCAATATTTTGAAATGCAGCGCCTAGCTTAATGAATTGTTGCAGGTTTTTAGCATCGGGGAACTGGATGATCGAAAAATCATTGACCATTTCTTTCCAACGATCGCGGAAATAAACAGTGTCCTGCGTTGTGATGCTGTATTTATAATTATCCTGGTAATATGCAGAATCAGGAAAATATACATACCCGCTGTTGCTTACATACGGAGCGTCTTCGAAAACATATTTGTAGTTGCTGTAACTAATAGTATGTTCAAACCGCAACCTGGGATAAAAAAGGGGAATCACGGTGGAGTCGGTAACGAGTGAATCTTTTTTTCCCAGGTCATATTGCTGACGCATGAGGAATGAAAATTCACTGTATTTATTACCCGTTCCAATATTGGTTGTGAAAAAATCGGTACCATAAGGACTATCACCTCCTATTTTGGTGGGAATGTTGAAACGGTCGGTATAGATAGGATCGTTGAGGAAGTCGGCTGTATCCTGTATGCCGCCATTTTCAGAAGCCTGCAATTTATTTCCCAGGAAAATGAAATAATTATTATAACGCTTATTGGGCGACTGGTACCACGACGTGATTAAATAGTTATTATGATTTGTTTTTTGGTTTTTGAAAAAACCTGGCGAATTGATGAGTCGGTACTGAAAAAGGAAATTCCACCCGGGCATGATATTCTGCGTATGTAATACTTCGATCATTTGTTCGGAACGGCTGCCAAGCATGTAATTCAATTCCGAGTACGGACGGGTGGTACTGAAAAAACGTACATTTTCCAGTTTCCATTTATAAACGTCAAGGGCATGAAATCCGGGATCCCATCCAGCCTGCATGCGTGGAGAAAACAGGATGGAGCGTGTAGCAGTACCTGTATTTCCTAAATAAATATGTGTACCGGGTATGGGATAGCGTGTAGTAAAATCTGAAATGGAAGAATCGAGTAGATAACTTCTTGCAGAGTCGAGGTATCGGTAACGGACGGTAATTGAATCAGCAAACCGATCTCGCCGTTCCAGGCTGTCATTGGATTTCCCGCCACGGATATTACGGGTACCGGCTCCAATTCGCTGGCCAACACCTCTGAGTATTTCTTCCTGTGCAAATATTTGTGTAGAAAAAAACAGTAAACCAATCAGCAGCGGGTATGTGAATTTATTAGCCAGTGAAGCAGTTTTAATTAATGTGGCAAAATAACAGCGCAAAAATACAATTGCAGCTTTCAAATTGTTAAATGGCTGCCACAAGTTCCTTAAATATGGTAGCTAATTTTGGTTCGGCAGCCCTGGCGGCTTCCAGCACCTCTTCGTGCGTAATAATATTATCCTCTTCGCGAATGCCAACATCTGTAACCACGCTCATCGCAAATACTTCGAGTCCCATATGATTGGCTACGATGGCTTCCTGCACAGTACTCATGCCAACTACATCACCCCCTGCCACGTGAATGAGTTTATATTCAGCCCGTGTTTCAAACGTGGGACCTGTAACGGACACATACACTCCTTCTTTTACATTGAAATTATTCCTGGCCGATATCTCTTTTGCTTTGCGAATCAAATGTTTTTTATAAGGTTCACTCATATCCGGGAAGCGAGGCCCGAATTCATCGAAATTCTTTCCTATTAGGGGGTTGGGCGTAAAAAAACTGATATGATCGCGAATGATCATGATGTCGCCCACTTTAAAGTCAGTGTTGACGCCGCCGGCTGCATTGGAAAGCAACAGTGTTTTAATTCCCAGCATCTTCATTACTCGGATTGGATACACAACCTCTGTAGCTTCGTACCCCTCATAAAAATGAAATCGTCCCGCCATGGCTACTATCTTTTTTCCACTAAGCTTTCCAAAAATCAATTTACCCTTGTGCCCGGCTACCGTGGAAATGGGAAAATTCGGAATATCCGAATAGGCAACTTCCTTTTCTACTTCAATTTCTTCAACGAAGTTGCCTAACCCGCTACCCAATACGATGCCCACCTGCGGCGTATCCTTGTATTGTTTTTGCAGGAATTTTACCGTCTCATTCAAATCCTTCATCTGTTTTTTACTGCTCATAGTGTCGTCGATAAAGGGACAAACGTAAGGAATTTTTATTAGCTATTATCTCGGGGGTTCAACTCCGTAAGCATACCTGAAAAAATCGCAATTTTCTTCATCACAAAGAAGTTTGCTCAACACAGGGTGCCGCAACACGTCTTCGTAATTCATCCAATTTCTGCCGACTTTAATTTTTTTATAAATGAGACGGATGCCATGGCTATAATCCACCCACCAATTTACGTGGCCGGTGTACAAAGGCTGAATGGGTATACCATTAAGCTGGTGCCAACCGTATATTGCAACCCTGTTTGCGCGGGCTTCCCTGGTTATTTTCCCGCTGATCACCACATCTTTTTTAATACCTGCCACCAGCCCCCTCCTGCCCTGTCGCTGCCCTTCGATGATCAGGTGATGGTGCCACATGGTAACGGTGCTGTCGCGAAATGCAAATAGGGGTACCGGTTGTAGTTTTATGCTCGCGGCCTTGTAAATATCGTTTACCATTTTACGGGTAGGAAGAAAACAATCCAACCTGTCGGCCACCTCTTGAGCGGCCATGGGTGTAAGTGGGATTCGTGCCCAATCCTTATCGGTACCAATACTTAAGTAGTCGGGCATTACATAATAGGTACCAGATATCTTTTTACCAGTCGAAGAATCTATTACGGATACCTGGATGGGAGTAAATTTTTTGAGAAATGAAGGCATGTTGCCCGCGGTCAACTCCTGTACTGCAAACGAATCACGCGTCTTCCAATTCATGGCTGCAGCCTGCTCATAAAATTCACGACCACCCATCGAAGACTGCTGCCGGGGCCAGGTGCTATGTTTAATTGAATGACATGAACACAGCAACAGGAAACATACTGGCAGCAACACTTTCATTCCATTAAGATAATAGGCATTTACAACATTTTTGCAAGCAGGAATTCTCCGTGTCGCCAGCCGGGTGTACCGGTACACTTTTATCTTCCCCCATTTCTTATCTTCGCCGGAAATTTTGCTGCATGAATCTACATGAATACCAGGCCAAAGAACTGCTGAAAAAATATAAAGTACCCGTACAGGAAGGATTTGCATGTGGTACGGTACATGAAGCTGAAGAAGCTTACCGCCAGATCAAAACGCAATACGGTAGCAGTTTTGCTGTCGTAAAAGCGCAAATACATGCGGGCGGGCGAGGCAAAGGTGTAGTGAAGGAAACGGGTATTAATGGGGTAAAAGTGGGAAAGAGCCTGGATGATGTAATCGAAATTGCAAAAAAGATCCTCGGAGGTACCCTGGTTACGATTCAAACAGGCCCGGCAGGCAAAATTGTAAATAAGATTCTTGTAGCGCAGGACATGTATTATGATGGTCCTACAGAACGTAAAGAGTTTTACCTATCCATACTGCTCGATCGCGCAAAAGGTCAAAACGTGATCATGTACAGCACTGAAGGTGGAATGAACATCGAAGATGTGGCACATGATACACCTGAAAAAATATTTAAAGAGTGGGTACACCCATCTGGTGGTTTGCAGGCATTCCAGGCAAGAAAGATTGCTTTCAACCTGGGGCTTAGCGGCGAGGCTTTTAAGAATTGTGTGCGCTTCGTTACCAACCTTTATGATGCATATGTGGGCCTCGATTGTTCCATGCTGGAGATTAACCCGCTTTTCAAGGCGGCTGACAATAAAATTATTGCTGTCGACTGCAAAATGAACCTCGACGACAATGCACTGGTGCGCCACCAGGACCTGGCTTCGCTACGTGATGTAACGGAAGAAGATCCTACAGAAGTAGAAGCGGGAAAGTATAATCTCAACTTTGTAAAACTCGATGGCAATGTAGGCTGTATGGTAAATGGTGCAGGACTTGCCATGGCCACGATGGATATGATCAAACTGAGTGGTGGAGAGCCAGCCAACTTCCTCGACGTGGGTGGTACTGCCAATGCACAAACAGTGGAAGCAGGATTCAAGATCATCCTTAAAGATCCGGCTGTAAAAGCCATATTGATCAACATCTTTGGAGGTATTGTGCGGTGCGATCGCGTAGCACAGGGCGTTATTGATGCCTATAAAAATCTCGGCAATATTACAATCCCGATTATTGTACGCCTGCAGGGTACGAATGCAGAAGAAGCCAAGAAGCTGATCGACGAAAGCGGTCTGAAGGTTCAATCGGCGATTTTGCTGAGTGAGGCTGCAGAACTGGTGAAGAAGGCTGTCGCTTAATCATACCTGGGGGTTTCTCGCAGCGCTCGCGACGATACGTGGCGACGCAGCGAATAATTATCAGTGGAATTTATTTTACCTGGCGTGCGCCGCGTGAAACCTTGAGCATCTCCAAACATACTCCATAATAGGTATTGGCACTGTTCAGAAATCTTCTGAACTTGAAAGGATACGACACTAAAACCTTTCGCCATGGCCACCGTAGTAAAATACGTGTCTGAAGACACCATCACTTTATTTAGCAATAAAACATCCAACGAAGTTTCCTGTCATTTACTCTGGGGCGATTCTCTCCAATTGCAGGAAGCATTGCCCGCCACCGGCAGGGTAAAAGTAAAAGCGCGGGGTCGCACCGGTTTTGTAAATACTGCGCATATTAGTGATAAAGCACTACTTGAATACTATTTTATAGATGTAGGCCAGGGTGATGGAATACTTATCGTAACTCCCGACCGCAAACACATAATGATCGACGGCGGTTATATCCGCAGCAAACAGGTGACGAAGCGTAATGCTGCAGATTTTATCGACTGGAAATTTGCAAGGGATTATGGTAAAACGAAAATTACTATAGACGTAATGATGGCTTCGCACAATGACGAAGACCACTATGGCGGACTGTGGGATATGATCAATCCGAATGAAACGAAAGAACTGCAATTGACTAAAGTTGAAGTCAAAAATTTTTATTACGCAGGCGTCAACTGGTTTGAGAAGAATGGCAAGCGAGGATTGGGCCCTATTGTAAATGGATTTTACACACCGCTGCTCGACAATAAGGCTGCATTGAAAAAGCATTTGCCAGGTGGCAGTGGTGCGGTTGCATCGGGATTCACCCTTCAAGGGCAATGGCGCGATTTTATGAGTCTCGTTGTAGAAAATATACCAGTGTGCGAGCGCCTGAGCAATAAAAAAAACAGCAATGGATTTGTGCCCGGGTTTGAACCTAAACCTGGTAAACCCAGTATAAAAGTACTGGCACCAATCGAAGAAGTGGAAGGAGGGAAACCGGCGCTAAAAAAATTTACCGGTGCAGATGCCATCAATACAAACGGTCATAGCCTGTTGTTGCGGGTAGATTATGGGAAAACGAGAGTACTCCTCACTGGCGACCTCAACTCAAAAAGTCAGAGGCACATTCTCAATTTTTACCAGAACAATATCCAGGAACTTGCGTGCGATCTCGCAAAAGCATGTCACCACGGAGCCGACGATTGTTCGCTCGAATTCTTATCGCATTTATCGGCAGCAGCCACCATCATTTCTTCAGGCGACAATGAAGGACATAATCATCCAAGGCCCAAGATTGTAGCAGCCAGTGCTATCACCGGCCATAAAACAATTCGGGACGACCGGATTGTAACGCCATTGATTTATTCCACGGAAATAGCGCGTAGCTATAAGATCACCGAACCGGAAACACTCAAAGTAAGTGATCCCGGGCCAGCAGAAACCTTCAAACCAACCAATAAGAAAGCAGAAATCCAGTTTACCTCCAGCGGCCAGTTACGTACACGCAATCTCTGGAAAAGTATGTTTGTAAGTGGTATCGTATACGGACTGGTAAATGTGAGAACCGATGGTGAAAAAATATTATGCGCAACAATGAGCGAAAAAAGTGGCGATTGGGAAATTGAAACTTTTCTTTCCAGGTTTGTAGTATAGCCACAGGTAAGCATTTATTTAAATTAATAATACTACAGCGATGGCATACGATTTCACTATTTCAAGTGCAGTGCTATCAAATGGACGCACGGCCTATTATGCAAAGCTTAACGGCTCTACAGATCCAAAATTTATAATCGGGTACAGAACATTGTACCTGGATAATTTTGGTTTATATAATACAACGGTAAATAGCAACCTGGTATATGCACCCGCTGATTATGCACAAGCACATGGCTTTTGGGCTTATTTTATTTTCCCGACGGCAAAAGCCGAAAGTCGTGGCTCATTCTATTGTCTCAATACTTACGATCGCGCGCAGTTTACTTTTAGTTTTATGCAATATGCCGCACATGTACCGAATGGGGACTTTGTTATTTTCTTCAGGAAGTTGCTGGAGCTGCCCAATGGTAAAGATTATTTCCCAAAACTGGTAGTGCATGAAGACCATATTCATTATCTCAATGAAAATAATATCCTTACCCGGTTGGAGGATGATGCGAGTACAAAACGGCTGATGAATTACCTTAATCCCGGACTTGCAGATGTAGAAAACCAGGAGCTAATTTGTGCGGCAAGGATGGTGCACTGGGCAGTAAATGATCCTGCACACAGGGAGATCCAGGTGGACACTGCGATTGCACATTTTAAAAATAACATGGCGGCATATCACCAACGTTTTGGATTGGATAATGTGCCCGCCAAAGTTTGCCTTATGATCTGCGATATCCGCCACCAGGGTCGGGGCAAAAACGACCGCATTGCTCATGCGCTGGACACGGGTGGTGATTACGAAAGAGCGTTCCGGAATTTGTGCACTATAGGTGCCGTTAATTATCAAACGCGAATCAATACAGTTAAAAATACAATCAGGGAGTTGGAGGATGCCGGTTTGTTTGGGAAAAAATACGAGGCTGCTACCAATTCATTTGTCGGCTAAGAGCTCGAAGGAGAATAAAAAAGTAAAAGAGGGTCCTCTCTTTTTAACCCCTTTCGTCTTTCAAGCTCTTAGCTTATTTTTAACCAATGAATCTCACCGTTCGCCCCTTAAGAAAATCCGATGATCCCATTATAGCAAAGATCATTCGCGATACGCTTGCTGAATTTGGCGCCAATCACCCAGGTACTGTTTATTTCGATCCTACCACGGATATTTTGTCGACTGTATTCCAGGCAAAAGGTTCCATGTATAATATCGTGGAACTCGATGGTTCGATTGCAGGCGGTGGTGGCATTTTTCCAACCGAAGGTTTACCCGACGACACTTGTGAGTTGGTAAAAATGTACCTGCTTCCACATGCACGTGGTATTGGTTTGGGTAAGTTAATGATTGAAAAATGTATTGGCCAGGCAAAAGAGCTGGGGTATAAAAACATTTACCTGGAAACCATGCCCGAGTTACAACTCGCATTGAAGACGTATGCTCATTTTGGATTTACTTACCTCAATGGTCCGATGGGCAATTCAGGGCATACGGGGTGTAGTTTGTGGATGATAAAAAGATTGTGATCTTATATTTTCGAAAAAAATGCGGGGGTTTAATTTTCGCTTTTTTACCACATAGAATCATAGACACAAGGTCAACATAGAATATACTTAGTCCCACTGTAAATCTCTATGATGATCTTTGTGTCTATGATTCTATGTGGTAAAAAGCCAATAGATACATCTTCCCTAATTCGCCACACTAATCACTTCATATACCGGACTAAAAAGATAAACCTTCCCGGTTTTTACTTCCACGCATTTAAAACGTTTTCTCAGTTGTACTCCCTTTTGAAATACGCGGCCGTCAGGTGTTTTAAACATACTATGGGGAGCGATCTCTTCTACAAGGCGGTGATTGCTATTGTTCTTATCATATTTTCTTAATACGCGCAGTAGTCCATCTTCTGCACAACTGGTGGCTGCAGGGTTTTGCAGCGACAACTTCAGCTCATGTTCAATATCAGGAGGAAAAACTTTGTGCAAAATGAACTGCTGCAAAAACTGTCCATATATTTTCTTCCATTCCCGACCGTGCGACATTACTTCATTTCCATATTGCTCGAAAGTTACCAGGTGTGCAATTTCATGAAGTAAGGTAACCAGGAAAGCAAAAGGGTTGAGGTTCCCGTTGATACTGATGCGATGGTTGGCGTGTAGTGTGCGATGACGGTAATCGCCAAGTATCGACCGGCGTTCGCGTGTGATGGTAAGATGTACTTTGTATTCACGCAGGTAAGCCAGTACAGGGTCATATGTATTTGGAGGCAGGTAATCGGCCAACTGCCCGATCGGTGCTTCTTTTTTAGGCATTCTTTTTTTGCTTCAGCAATTTCATTAATACACTTATCTCAATAAAAGTATACAAAAAATATAATCCGATACAGGTGAACAAAGCCGGACGGTTCACATTCTTTTTCGTGAGCATGATGTAAATGAAAGCAGCCACAGCAATTACAAAAAATTTAATTATGAAGCTGCCATACATAGCCCGGATAAATGCCTGCGGGTTAGATGAGGTCAATCCATTTTTCAGCAATATGAAAGATACAAGGGCCGTTGCGAATACGAGCAGGTTGCCCGCGATCAGCACGTCCCGGTCGGCGTCCCATTTGGCAAGTAAGGATTGGGCTGTAATAAAAAAACCGCTAATGATTATAAATACAATGATCATCGGCCGGATTGCCGCCAGGGTGCTCTTATTCATTATTGGTTTTATTACCGGTATCATCCGGGTGGTGATTGCTTTTACCGGCGGTATCCCGCATAAGTTTATAGAATATTCCTGCCAGTACCAGCAAAGGTAAGGTACAGGAGAACAATGGAAGGGTATGCAACCACCCATCAGCTTTCAGGCCGATGAATACAGCAAGTGCCAGGCCCGCCAGGATCTGGGTGCCGATACTTGCATAGCGGTATAATTCCTTTTTATTATTTGGCGATGGCCTGGGGCTCATTTAGCGTGTTCATTTCAACTACATTAGTACCCATATGGCACTGACCGTTGAAAATGGCCGTAGGTTCTACCTGCAGTTTGCCTGCATACAGGTTGCCAGTCACTTCGCTATCGCCGCGTAATTGCAGGAGCTCTTTGGCCCGTACGTTACCGGTTACTTTTCCCACGATGTCGGCCTGGTTGCCTGATAGGTCACCTTCTACTACACCATTTGCACCAATTACGATCTTGGCGGTGCTGTGTACGTTCCCAATTACTGTTCCGTCGATTCGGAGATCACTGTTGCTGCTGATGTCGCCTTTGAGGGTTGTGCCGGCGCCTACTAATGTGGTACCATTTCCGTTCCCATTGGATTTTTCTGGCTGCATGTCGGTTTTGTTTTTGTTGTTAAACATAGGTATTTGATTACTGGTTACTCATTGGATACTTCCGGCTTCGGCACTACCAGTTGAGTGGTGTCGCGCTCGGATATTATGCCTTGTAAAGGTCCCTTTCTTAATCCTGCTTCATATTGCTCCAGGTTCTTCATCTGACGCTCAGTTTCATCTACCTGGTACTTCATCTGTCGGTACTCCCGGCCAATTTTGAGGTCATCATATCCGGGAATATAATATTTCAGCGGGGTAAAAACGATCAACGCTACTGTGAGGCCGACCAAAAGCACAAAAACTGTGCTTAACA
>CBFGYO010000086.1:0-16733 GCA_965652975.1 uncultured Chitinophagaceae bacterium
CTTAGCGCAGAGATCCTGATGGATGATTTGCGCAGCAACCCCAAACGCTACGTTAATTTGTCAGTCTTTGGCAAAAAGGATAAAAATGGCCCGTTATCTTCGCCAGCGAAAAAAGATACCATTCCTGACTGAGGAACTAGATGAATGAAATACATCCGCTGCATTTATTACTGCCTGTTGTTGACAGGGCTAACTTTTAGTTCGCTCCTGGCCCACACACAAGTGCCGGTACTGGCTCCCAAAACCACCACCAGCACAGCAAGTGATACGCTGGTAACAGTTGATATCATCCAGGCACGTAAACTTGAAATGCGAAAAATTAATGACAGCACCCAGTTGCAAATACTTGCCGGAAATGTAAAACTGAAACAGGGCAACACCTATTTTGATTGCGATAGCTGCGTCATCAACAACAACAGCAATACCTTCGAAGCCTGGGGCAATGTACATATCAATGATGCAGACACTACAGATGTGTATTCCAATCACCTTTTGTACCTCACCAAAAGAAAGCTGGCCTATCTCGATGGAAACGTAAGGTTGACAGATGGAAAAGGAACACTTACCACACCCGACCTGGAATACGATGTGGATACCAAGATCGGTATTTATAAAAATGGTGGTAAAGTAGTAAATAAAAATACAGTGCTTACCAGCAAAGAAGGGTATTACTATGCGGATCTTAAAGATGTATATTTTAAGATAAACGTAGTAATGAATGCTCCTACCCACCACCTGCGTACGGATTCTCTTTTGTATAATACGGAAAGTGAAACGGCCAGGTTCATCGCGCAAACGCATATTCGCGACAGTTCGGGTCGTACGATAGATACCAGGGAAGGATTCTATAATCTGAAAACTGGCGCTGCAGAGTTTGGACGCAATCCGAAAATAGTAGATAAGTCGACCACCATCACCGGCGACAATGTAGCATTTGATGATAAAAAAGGCATTGTACAGGTAACGGGCAATGGAATGATTGTAGACACGGCGCAGAAAACAATCGTCATGGGCGGCCTGATCTTTCACGACAGGAATACAGAACGAACATTCTCCACGGTAAAGCCGCTAATGATCATCATCCAGGATAAAGATTCGATCTACATTACAGCGGATACATTATTTACCGCCCGGCTTAGTGATTTATATGGTGCACGGGATACACTAATAAAGGACACAGCCAAAGGCACTACGGTAGTAAAGCCGCAAAATGTAAAAGATAGCAGCAATCGATATTTCGAAGCTTACAGGCATGTGAGGATTTTTTCCGACTCGTTGCAGTCTGTTTGTGACAGCCTGTTCTACTCCTTCCGCGATTCTACATTCAGGTTGTATTATGATCCCATTGTATGGGCGCAAAAGAGCCAGGTAACGGGTGATACCATATTATTATTTACAAAAAACAAAAAACCCGAACGGTTTGAAGTGTTTGAAAAAAGTTTTTTGATAAATATGATGGATCCGGGTGTATTTAACCAGATCAAATCGAGCCGTATGGATGGATATTTTGTAGATGGTAATATCGACTCCGTGCGAGCGAAGGGATATGCGGAATGTATTTATTTTATCCAGGATGAGGACAGTGCATACTCGGGTGTGAACGAATCCAAATCCGACATCATGGATATTTATTTTAGGAAACAGGAATTATACAAAGTCGTTTTTCGCAACAGTGTTACGGGTACTCTTTGGCCCATCAGGCAAAAAGATCCGGCTACTATGCGACTGGAGAATTTCAAATGGCTGGAGGAACGCAGACCGAAGACCAAGTACGAGTTATTTGAGTGATTTTCGAAAACTACAAATTGTTTACAATACGATGGATTCCATACTTTAAATATCGTTCATTGAAATTGATCAGCAGTCCTAACTTTAAGTCTGTGAGGCGTAAATGCGTAAGTACTTGTTTAGAGTGGACAGGAGCAATTTTTTCAAGAGACTTCAATTCAATCAATACCTTATTCTCAACAATTATATCGGCTCGAAAGCCAAGTTCTAATTTTATTTCCTTCCAAATTACAGGTATCGGCCGTTGAGAACTTACTAAAAGACCAACTTCATTCATAAGTTCATACTCCATTATCTTCTCGTAAACAGATTCCAATAACCCCCGGTCCCAATTTTCTATGAATTGAAAAAGAAACATCGAGAATCTTAGTCGCTATCTCATTCTCTGTCATAACTGAAATTTTTACATTTCACACAAAGTCGCAGCGCCGCCACGAAATACCTATCTGCTTGGAATATTTCACAAATGATCTTTGCATGCAACTAATAATTTGCGTTGCGGCGCTGCGGCGCTGCGTGAACATATTTCAAATAAAGGTATTTGCCATCGTTGCCTCTACAACGGGTTAATGCACGTCAATAAATGTATTTTCCTGTATTCTCTCGGATTTTCACACAACGTCCCAGAGGTTTTTCTTTGCGTCCTTAGCGCTCTTTGCGTGAAACATTTGCATTTTATTTAGACTTTGTTGGCACAATTTTCCGTTCAATGCTCGTCAGATATATAGCATTTCATTATTATCTCCAGGAAACTAAAATAAACTACCAATGAAAAAGATGTTCGCCGGCCTATTCCTGTTCGCAATTCTTGCAATAGGAACCAAAGCCACTGCCCAGGATTACAAAACTGCATTAGGCATCCGGCTCAGTAGCAGCCAGGCTATCGTAAACAATTCCCTTTCTATAAAACATTTCCTTAACGAAAAAACCGCGATCGAAGGCCTTTTCTCCTTCGGCGATCCGCTCGCCCTCGGTGCCATGATCGAAATGCATAAGCCCGTAGGCGCTTCAGGCATCAACTGGTTTTATGGCGGCGGCGGATACCTCGGGTTTGTAAAAACATACGATCCCAATAAAGACCGAAATGAAACAAACGTGCACTTCGGTGCAATGGGCGTACTCGGGCTCGATTATAAATTTGCCAATATCCCACTCAACCTTTCCCTCGACTGGAAGCCCGAGTTGAATCTCGTATCTGATATCAATTTTGAACCTGCAGCAGTAGGTTTTACCGCCCGCTTCACTTTTGGTACAAAAACGGCGAACGCTACTCCGGCAGCTACAGAATAAAAGACTAAGAGCTCAAAAGAGCAAAAGAGGTAAAAGAGTTTAAATAACTCTCTTACCTTTTTTTTAATCTCATCTAAGTTGTAAATGGTGTGGCTCGCAGCTCGAGGCTCGAAGCTCGCAGCCCCGGCCTGTAGCATGAAGCTCACAGCCTGCAGCCCCCGTGCGTTTTTGCAGGAATCTGCAAATATTTCCGGGTTTCTGCGTTTTTGTGCAGGAATTTAACTTACATTTAGCGCCGTAAAACTGACGGATGCTTAAAAAGGAGAGGCAGGCTTATATCCTGCACCAGGTAAACCTGCATAATAAAGTGCTTTCTTCTTCTCTGTGCGTCGACATCAATGTGTCGGAAGACACTATTCGCCGCGATCTCCAGGAACTTGCTGAAGAAGGCAAAGTAATCAAAGTACATGGTGGTGCATTGTCCCATTCTTTTAGCCAGGTACATTTTCCATCCAATGGAGTGTATTCGCAATTGCAGAAAAAGAAAATTGCTCAAAAAGCCATCAGCCTTATCACGAATGGCATGTTTGTGCTCACCAGCGGAGGCACCACCATATTGGAGATGGCCCGTTCCTTACCCCCGCAATTAAAAGCCACATTTATTTCCGGTTCCATTCCCGCCATACTTGAATACATGCATCACCCAAATATCGATGTGATACTGGTGGGTGATCGTATATCAAAAAATTCAAAGATCACAGTTGGCACAGAAGCCATCGCGAAGATCAGGCAGATGAAAGCCGACATGTGTTTTCTGGGAACAAACGCCATGGATCTACAACATGGCATTACAGACAACGATTGGGAAGTAGTGCAATTAAAAAAAGCGATGATAGATTCCTCTCAAAAGGTAGTTTGTCTTACTATTGCGGAAAAGATCAATACATTTCAACCCATACAGATCGCCGAGCTGGGAAAAATAGATATATTGATCACCGAATTATCCCCCGATGATCCTATGCTGAAACCCTATGCCGACGCAGGCATCAAAGTACTATGACAACTTATTTGAAACTGCTTAATTAAACTATATCAAAAACAAAACAGCTATGAGAAAATTTCTCCGATTATTCGTAGCCCTTTGCCTCATGACCTTCCTCCTGCCTCCCAATCTTATCGCGCAGGAAAGAACGGTTACAGGCACAGTGATTTCGGATGACAACAAGTCAGCGTTGCAGGGTGTGACAGTTAGGGTTAAAGGTTCCAAACGATTTACACAAACCGACGCCAATGGTAAGTTTTCAATAAAAATGAATCCGGGCGAAACCCTTCAGATTTCCTATGTTGGATATGAAGCTTCTGACGTTAAACCTGGCGATGGCAATGTAGTAGCCGTAAACCTGAAACAGGCAGATGCAGCACTTGGAGAAGTAGTTGTAACGGCGATGGATATTAAAAGAAATCCCCGCGAGCTTGGTTACTCCGTGCAAAAAGTAAGCGGTGATGATATAAAAGAAACGCAGCGTGAAAATTTCCTCAATAGCTTACAGGGACGTGTAGCCGGATTGACCGTTAACCCTACATCCGGTATTGCCGGTTCATCTTCCAGCATCGTACTCCGTGGTTTTAACTCGCTTTCGATGAGTAACCAGCCGCTGTTTGTTATTGACGGTATCATTGTCGACAACCAGACCATCGACGAAAATTCAGATGGTGGTAAAGGCGTCGGTATGATCGATCGCAGCGGTCTTACCAACAATGCCAACCGTACCAGTGATTACAGCAACCGCATATCGGATATCAATCCTAATGATATAGAAACGATCACCGTGTTGAAAGGTCCTGAAGCTACAGCCCTGTATGGCAGCCAGGCGAGTTCCGGTGCAATCGTGATCACTACACGCAAAGCAAAAACGAACAAATTAGCTATACAATACGACAACAATTTCCGTTTTCAGAAAGCTACAAGACTTCCTGAATTTTTCGATGGATATAGCAATGGAACCAATGGAACGCCCTCTAACCAGTTCCGCTATTTCGGTCCCGCATATCCCGCAGGTACGCAACTGTACGATAATATGGACTATTTCTTCAAGACAGGTTTTGCCCAAACACATAACCTGGGACTTGACTTTGGATTCAAGAATTCAGTATTCAGGGTATCGGCTTCTTACTTTGACCAGGACGGTATCATCCCAAACAATACACTGACGAAATATAATTTCAGGATATCCAATACAACCAAAGTTGGAAAGATGCTCGAGTTCATTCCTTCGATAGCCTACATCAGAACGGAGAATGATAAAGCCCTTCGCGGTACTGCAGGGTATCTTTTAAGTCTAGCAGTATGGCCCAATAATCGTGATATCCGCAATTTCGAAGATATAAATGGCGACAAGCTGGTATTATTTAATGCCAATCCCAATTCGGATTTTGACAACCCGCTTTTCAATGTAAAGAAGAATCGCAGCCGTGATGAAACAGATCGTTATACTGCGTCTCTGGGTGTGAACTTTAATCCACTTGACTGGCTCTCTATAAGCGGCAGGTTTGGATATGATGCTTATGATATGGTAGGATACCTGAGGTATCACCCACAATCCTTTTACCTTTCAGCCGGACAGGGCGGATTGCAGGACAATTACTGGAGAAAATATTCCGGTTATAATCATACCATCACCGCTACCGCCCGTAAAAAAGTAGGTGATTTCAATCTCAGGCTTATGGGTGGAACGATGTGGCAGGATAATACAACCAAGATGTTTACCGTAAGCGGTACTAACATCGTGGATTCGGTAGTAGCTGGTAAAATGTGGAAGAATGGTGTTATAATTACCGATAAGCAATTGAGTGAAACACTGCCACAGCCTTCTGACAGCAATGCAACGAGATTAAATACACGTACTCGTTTATTGAGAAATGGTTTTAATGAGTACAACAGGTCAGTGTTAAAACAGATCGCGTACTTCGGCGAATTTGCAGTTAACTGGAAAAACATGATCTTCCTCACCTACTCGCATCGATTCGAATCATCATCCACACTTCCGGCAAAAAACAGGAACTATAACTATCCTGCAGGTAGCCTTAGCGTAATGATGAGCGACCTGGTGCCTTCACTGAAAAAGGGAAATACACTTACCTACTGGAAGTTGAGGACATCAATAGCTTCAACGGCTCGTCTCAATACCCCCTACTCTACTCAATCGGTGTATGTGAATGCCCAGGCTAGCGGTGGTGGTAACTCTTATGGTTTTACCAATGCTAATGACGAGTTGAAACCTGAAAGGCAAAAAACGTTTGAGATAGGAACTGAATTCAGGTTGTTAAAAAGCCGTCTGGGAATTGATGTGACCTATTATAACACCCTGAACAAAGACCAGATCATCGAAAACTTCAGGCTCAGTTATGCAACAGGTTATGTTCTCAATACTCAAAATGCCGGATCTACTCGCAATAAAGGTGTTGAAATCGTACTGAATGGTAACATCATTAAGAAATCAGATTTTACCTGGGACATGGCAATTAACTTCAACAGGATGTGGAACAAGGTAATAGAAATGCCGGCCAACCTGTCTGAATATTATATAGCAGACACATGGGTATTTGGTGAAGCACGTGGAGGTTTGATGCTTAACAATCCTACTACCACAATCACTTCATATGGATATGCACGCAACAATGCAGGGAAGATACTGATCAATGCGGCCACCGGCTTACCTGTTATCGATGCCAGTTATAAAATTCGTGGCGATCGTAATCCGGATTTTACAATCGGCTGGAATAACTCTTTCCGTTACGGAAACTTCAAACTCACTTTCCTGTGGGATCTGAAAGTAGGTGGCGATATTTTCAACGGTACAAACATGTACCTCACCAGTGTAGGAAGGAGTATGTATACTGCAGACAGGTTTACACCAATTGTACTGGATGGAGTATTGCAGGACGGAAAAGAAAACTCAGCAACTCCGACAGTAAATACGATCTCGTTTATACCTGCATACAACGATGCATACTACAACCAGGTTTCGACAAACACAACCTATGCTCCCCGCAATATTCCTGAGGAAGCATTCATTGAGAAAGATGTTAACTGGTTCAGGTTACGCGACCTTACACTTAGCTATAATTTCCCACAGAAATTTACCGGAAGAATAAAAGCTATCAAAAGTCTGGGTGTGTTTATGACTGGTAACGACCTGATATTGCTGACCAACTATTCTGGTCCTGATCCTTCTGTAAATGCCAATACCGCTGGATCAAGAGGTGTGGGTGGATTTGGATTTGACTTTTTCACGCTGGGCACACCGGTCAGTGTGAGCTTTGGATTGAAAGCATCATTTTAAATCTTAAATTTTTTGGAATATGAGACGAATATTTTCATTTATATATGCGATACCGGTACTGGTGATGATTGTTGCCAGTTCCTGCAGTAAGCAGTTGGACGATGCATATCTAAATCCCAATGCAGATATCAGGGTACCTGTTGAAAAACTATTACCTGGTATTCTTGCAAACATGGGCATAAGCTTCTCCAGTGCTGGTAGCAATTATGGTACACAAAACGATGGTCAGTATATCGGACGATATGTACAATACTGGTTTACTAACGTAAATGGCAACCAGTACGACATGATGGGTGGCGCTACCGGCACTTCAGATATACTCGGTGGCGTATGGGCAATGCATTATTACGGACAGGGTCAAAACCTGAACGATATGATAAAGTGGGCCACAGAAGAAGAGAAGTGGGACTTTGTAGGTGTGGGCCAGGCCATACGTGCATGGGGTTGGCTTACGCTGACTGATGTACATGGCGAAGTAATCCTGAGAGAAGCTTTCGACCGTTACAAGCGTGTATTCAAGTATGATGAGCAACAAGAGGTTTATGATACGGTGAAGGTTCTCTGTCACCGCGCTCTTGCTAACCTTGATCGTACAGATGGAAACGTCAACAATGCTGTACTCGCTGCGGCTGACGCGTATTTCAATAAAGGCAGTATCGACAAATGGAAAAGATTTGTGTATTCGACTCTTGCAAAAACGTTCCATCGTGTTACCAACAAACCATTGTTGTACCAGCCTGACTCAGTAATTTTTTATGCTAACCTGGCACAAACTACGAATGCGCACAATGCATCACTGACATGGTCCAATGCCGGCACTACAGGTACCTATAGTTTCTTTGCACCGTTTCGTAATAATATCGGTGGCTTTCGCCAGTCGCGTTTCGTTGCCAACCTATTGTCTGGTGGCAACACAGCTTTCAATGGTGTAATGGATCCGAGGGCATGGTACCTGATACGTGAAAACACAAATGGTACATTTAAAGGAATTCTGCCTAACCGGGGCGACTCTTCATCTACAAGTTTCGACCTGGCGATACCCGACAGGCCAAGGAATTTCTGGGGTTCAACATACGGAATTGCTACTGCACCTGCCAACGATGGCAATGCCCGTTATATCTTTAAAAATGGACCTATCTGGCCACTCGTTACTGCTGCCGAAATGAAATTCGTGAAAGCCGAAGCTTATTATAGAAAAGGTCAAAAAGATAATGCGCTTACTGCATACGTAGAAGGCATCAACCTGAACTTTGACCAATTGATCAGCGACTATGAAGTGTCAGTACCTGCAGCAAATAAAATTACTGCAGCAACAAGAGCAGCCTATCTCGCTAATCCGCTAATAGTGCCAACAGCAGCCGAGCTCAATCTTACACATATCATGCTTCAGAAATACATTGCGATGTATGGCTGGGGGTCCATTGAAACTTGGGTAGATATGCGCCGTTACCACTATACTGATAAAGAAGAAATAACCGGCTTCCAGGTGTACAGGGACTTCACCCCTCCGACCGGTAACGATCTTTTTTCTCAAAATAGTACAAAGTGGGTGTACAGGGCAAGGCCGAGGTTCAACTCAGAATACCTGTATAATGTTGAAGAGCTTACAAGAATTGGAGCTATTGCCCTCGATTATCACACGAAAAGAATGTGGTTTTCCGAACCTTAATAAATCAACATTTTAAACAAGACAACAATGAAATTATTTTCAATAATAAAAGGGTCTATTTTAACAGCCACCATACTGGTTGTAGCCTCCTGTGCGAAAGAAGCGGAGACTACACACATTGGCGAAATCAGCGATTTATCAAACAAGGCACTGGTACAGGTATACAATGCAATTGTAACTTCACCGGGAAGCTTTATCTCTGTGGATAATGCCCAGATAAATGGTACCGCAACTGCATCGGCATTAGGTTATGGCTCCGCATTCCCTACCTCATCTTTCTTTGTGGCCGAACCAGGGTTACGTTTATTAAACGTAAAACCGTCGGTTGCTACAAGTACACAAACAATTATGAATTTCTCGGAAACGTTCAACCCGGGTTCACGCTACAGTATCTTCCTGTACGACACACTGAATGCGGCCAAACAGATTACCGTGCAGGCCAATATTGAAATCCCAAGCGATACCAGTGCACGTTTGCGTTTTGCGAATTTTGCCTACTTTCCCGGCGGTGCACCAGCTATTGATATATATTCTGTAAAAAAGAAAGCGAATGTAGCTACCAATCTCGCCTTTACCCAGGTAACGCAATACATTCCACATCCCGCTGCGATTGCTGACTCGTTCATCGTTCGCCAGAATATAGCACCTAATACTGCTTTAGACACGCTGATATTTAATCCAACAAGGAAAAGAAGTTACACGCTTCTTTTCCGTGGCAGATACAGGACGAATGAAGCTAATGGTGCAAGTAGTCCGAGGGTGTTGACGCCAATTGCGAACTACTGAGGAAGATAAAAACTAAAAGATAAAAGATAAAAGTCCATTTAGTCGGGATGCCTGCACTAAATGGACTTTTTCTTTTTAGAAAAGTATCCAAGAAATTAAATGGGGGTTAGGTCGGGTTTCGCTTTATTCGATTTTTTACCACATAGAATCATAGGCGTATAGTTTACACATAGAAATAACTACGGGATCAAAACTTTGTAATTCTTTATAAGTAAAAGCTATGATGATCTTTGTTTCTATGATTCTATGTGGTAAAAAAGCGAATAAAAAGCTCTTCCATCCATCACCCTGCCAGTATCACTTTACCCAAAGAATATATAAGCAATCGAAATAGCAGTAATGATCCCGGCAAGATCCGCCAATAACATTGTCGTAACTGCATACCGGGAATTTTTAATTCCGACTGCGCCGAAATAAACTGCGAGGATATAAAAAGTTGTATCAGATGAGCCGCGGAACACTGAAGCCAGGTTGCCCGTGAATGAATCGGGTCCATTTGCATTCAACGTGTCAATCATAATAGCACGTGCTCCACTTCCACTAAGTGGTTTTATAAGTGCGGTTGGTAATGCTTCCACTACCCTTACATCGCCGTTGAACATCGCGACGAGATTCTTGATTCCATCCATTACAAATTCAAAAGCACCGCTATTGCGAAGCAGACTGATTGCAACCAATAATCCCACCAGGTAGGGAATGATTCGTACGGCAGTTTCAAAACCTGCTTTCGCGCCATCGATAAAGGCCTCAAAGATGTTTATCTTTTTATACATCCCCCCAAGTATTATCAAAAGGAATAACAACAGGATAATCGCATTGCTTAAACTGGTTGAAAAAAGTTGCACACCCCTTGCATCCAGCGTTCTTATGT
This sequence comes from uncultured Chitinophagaceae bacterium, assembly GCA_965652975.1. Classification (GTDB taxonomy): domain Bacteria; phylum Bacteroidota; class Bacteroidia; order Chitinophagales; family Chitinophagaceae; genus CADEDV01. The sequence continues at coordinate 10,688 of CBFGYO010000086.1, forward strand.
AAAGGATCAATGAGAGAATTACTGCAGTAATACCCAGCACCCACATCAGTATCACAGGCTGGAATATCCTGATGCGTTGACGGTAAGCCACCATCGTGAGCGCGGCGATGGTTGCCACGAATGTTGCGATCATGCAGGGAATAAAAATGGAAGTGGGTTGCGCCGATTTTAAAGCAACCCTGTCTGCAATAATAGCCGTTGGTATTAGTGTAAGCCCCGAAGCATGCAGGCACATGAACATAAGTTGTGGATTGGACGCCCTGTTTTTGTCGGGGTTGATTTCCTGGAGACTTTCCATTGCTTTTATTCCAAAGGGAGTAGCAGCGTTATCAAGTCCGAGCAGGTTGGCAGAAAAATTCATGACCATATGGCCCATCGACGGATGGTTCTTTGGTACTTCCGGAAATATCCGGTTGAAAAAAGGACCTATGATGCGGGAAAGAAATCGTACGCCACCGGCTTTTTCTGCGATACCCATGAACCCGAGGAATAAAGCCATGATCCCTATCAAACCAATACAAAGTGTAACCGCATCTTTACAGGTTTCAAAAATACCATTCGCAGGCAACAGGCTGTATGCCCTGTAGGTACTATCGGTTTTGTAAACCTTTTCTTTATCCCATACCGCTATTTTCTGCGTTGCCAGTTGCTGGTGCACATGTGCCGGCACCCCGGCAGAATCAATTGTCCTTACCTGTACCGTATCGGTATTCTTTCCTGTGACCAGGTGACTAAGCAACTTTTCCTGTCCGGGCTGGAAGATTATTTTTCCTGTAGCAGCTAGTAATGCGATAATGAAGAAAGCCGTCCATATTCTGCTTAATGCCATGTAGTATGATCGTTTGGCCTGAAGATAACACTTTCGGGAACTAGCTGCAAGCTGCGGATTCGAGCCTCGAGCTTTGAGCCTCGAGCCGCGAGCTTTTTTACTATTTCGAACAAACTAGTCGAATATAAGTCGTTTCAAAAAGCTAGCAGCTCGAGGCTCGTAGCCCGCAGCTTTTTTCACTTATCTTTGCCGCCCTTTAGCGGCCCAGGGCCACTAAACTGGCAATTTTAAAAAGAAAAACGTTTAATATATCATGGCTTTACAAGCAGGCATCGTGGGACTTCCCAATGTAGGAAAATCGACTTTATTCAATGCCGTAAGCAACAGTGCGAAAGCCCAGGCCAGCAATTACCGCTTTTGCACTATTGATCCTAATGTCGGGCTGGTGGATGTACCTGATCCAAGGTTGAATAAACTGGCCGAACTGGTCGTGCCTAACCGCGTTGTGCCCACGCAGATCGAGATCGTGGATATCGCCGGACTGGTACGTGGCGCAAGTAAGGGTGAAGGGCTGGGCAATAAATTCCTGGGCAATATCCGGGAAGTAGATGCCATCATCCACGTCATTCGCTGTTTTGAAGATGAAAATGTATTGCGTGAAGAGGGTGCAATCAACCCCGTAAGCGACAAAGAGATTATCGATACAGAATTGCAACTGAAAGATCTTGACAGTGTAGAAAGAAAAATAAGCAAAACAGAAAAGCAGGCACGTATCGATCCCAAGCTTAAGACTGAACTGGAAGTACTGATACGATGCAAAGAACATTTGGAAAAAGGCAAAAGTATCCGCGAGCTGGCCTTGTCGAAAGAAGAAAAACAGGCTGTAGCCGATTTGTTCCTCCTCACGGATAAGCCAGTACTATATGTAGCTAATGTTGATGAACCATCCATGCATACGGGAAACAAATTCTCGGAAGCATTGAAAGAAGCCGTGAAGAATGAAAAAGCAGAGGTGATCATCATGAATAATAATATTGAAGCACAGATCGCTGAAATGGATAATCCTGACGACAGGCTCCTGTTTATGGAAGAATATAAAATGACGGAACCTGCGTTAGACAGGCTTATTCACTCTGCTTACAAACTGTTGAACCTATATACCTATTTTACCGCCGGCGTGCAGGAAGTAAGAGCCTGGACGATCCACGAAGGCTGGAGAGCACCACAGGCAGCAAGTGTTATCCATACAGATTTTGAAAAAGGATTTATCAAAGCGGAAGTAATCGCTTACAAAGATTTCGTTGAATACGGTTCAGAAGCGGCATGCCGTGAAGCGGGTAAGTTGAGGATTGAAGGAAAAGAGTATATCGTGAAGGATGGTGATGTGATGCACTTCCGGTTTAATGTCTAACTATATTGCAGACTAACTTATTCGCTTTCTTACCACATAGACAGATAGGACATCATAGTTTACACATAGATGTTCTATGATGACCTATGATGATCTGTCTGTCTATGTGGTAAGAAAGCGAATAAAAACTTTCGCACATAAGATAAAAGAGGAAGCCATTCCCATCAAACTATTATCTATTATCTCTTAAACTATTATCTAAAACAACGCTGTAACAGCAGCTCTCCCCACATGCACAGTTCTTCCCGCGCCAGGTTTCCTCCCATCATACTGCAATGAAAATTCAAGATTGTTGAGCAGTCGTTTAGTAAACCCAAGACTCCATAAATAGTTTTTGCCCGGCAATAATCCATCCAGCATGATATAACCTACGGTTGTATTGGGCGGAGCAGTGTAGCTAATATTATTAAAAGTGAATTTTCCTGTAAGCGAACTTGTTTGCAGGATATTGTATTTTGTTTCCACGTTGGCGGCATGCGAATTGGAGCGTTCACCTCCATATTCAGGTTTGTTTACCTTATTTTCGAATTTGTAACCTGTAACTACGCGGAAGGAAGTGCCCCTGATAAAAGAAAGGCTTGGTTCAATTGAATAAATATCCAGCTCATAATTCCTGTTGTTGAACTGTGGAGTGTATAAGCCATTCAATCCTTTCTTACCATCAATATTTAATGATAGCGCCCTGCTAAGGTTCCATCGAAGTTTTGCAATCCAGTCGTTCTGCCTGCGGCTCTCATATCCATAGGTGAGCAGGGCTTTGCCATTATTCCGGAAATTATTCAGGTCGAGTCCCCACTTGCTGCTAAACCGGTTGAATGAAAGGGTATTTAGTACAGAAGTATTCAATGTGATGAGTGCAGTATCATTGATATCATATTCAAAGGGATTGAACTCGAAGTTCCCTTTCGACAGTGATTTCCTGGCTATCTGCAGGGAAGTGATGAGGCTGAACCGTGCAATAAATTTCTTTATACCTTTTATATCGCCCTGGTTCCATATGGCACGAGGGCTAATGCTAAAGCGATAGTTGAGTGTTATATAATTTGATTTAATAAATTCATTGGTGGGTGTAAACAAGCGAATGAATTTTGCCTGGTCGGGAAAGGCTGCAATTTCAAATTCATTTAATTGCTGAACGCCATCAGTATTATAATCTATCCATGCATACTGGCCGGTTCCTGCAGGCACTTCGAGGTAAGCATAGTCTCTTCGCTGCTCCTGCCCCGCCCCTACTTCATATAAAACATTTCCTGTAACAAGTCCCCTGAATTCTTCCATTACGTATTCTGCACGACCCAGGATAGTTTCATCTTCCTGCTGCTTCGATACTCCTGCATTAAACACCTGCAACTTTCTGAAGGTGGCATTGAGGTAAAACTGCCTCTTAGCATTGGCGAGTAACTCTGTTTGCAAATTGAGGTTAAGGCTTCGGTCGCCCCGAATAAATTCCTTACCAACAGGATATTTATCCGAACGTGTGAAAAAAGAAATGCCATATTTATTTTTTGCCTGCTCCGCTGATTTCAGGTACACGGTATAACTATCAAATGAAAAAGCAACCGGTGTTAGTGAATCGGTGATCTTGTTGCGTGGTGTATTATGTTCCAGTGCATAACGGAACCCTAATCTCCAGTTGCTGAAGTGTTTCAATTCTTTGCTTATATCGATCACAGGCCGAATGAATACTCCTTTATCAGTAGCCGCGTTAAAATTTGTTGCAATAAAATCATTATTGAAACGCCATCCACCCCAATTGGCGATATGACGAATTGCATTTTGATAACCATTGTAGTTATCGCTGCGGTGATAACTTGTAAATTGATAGGTAAGTGATTGCTCTTTCGTATTACGGATACCTGCTGTTGCGCGAAAAATGTTTTCTGTAGCCGGCAACGGGTTTAGCGGAAGTCCCCAGTCGCGGGAGAATTCAACATTCCGGAGACGTTCGAGTGGCTTGAACTTGTCCTGCACATATTCATAATCAAGCGCTGTAAAGAATTTCCAAATGCTTTTGGGTGCAAACCGGCTGGTATTACTTACCTGTACTTTGGCTGCAAATCCGCGGTCGTCACCATCGTCTTTTGATGAAAAGGTATTCACGTCATAATTGCTCATTGCTACTTCCGTCTTCACCAGTCCTTCTTTGGCAAATGCATAATCGACGCCGAGGTTGATAAGCTGTTGTTTTTTCGGTGTAACCAATTTCACCACCGGTTCATATCGCCCCTGTTTTATTCCACCCACAGGTGGCACATATTTGTATACTTTACCATTAGCGCCGTTGAAATCGCTCACATAATTACCTCCACCCGCTCCTGCATCGAGGAATGACAAGCTGTAATTTGCCAGTAGTGGATCGGTGGAATACTGGTAAAAAGAGTCGGGGCCGACAAATACCTTCTCGTACAAAATTTTACCTGCAGCAAACGTATCGCGCACTGCGGAAGAGTAATAAGCAAGCTGTATACTATCGCCTATTTCTGAAAGAAATTGTTTTTGATCTGTATCCAGTACCTGGTTGATCTGCGAGTTTTTGGCATCGCTGTTATTGAAAGCGCCTACTCTTAATTTAAGTTTTTTACCAAATTCGAATTCCTGTGAGAGATAGAGGTTAGCATTGAGGTAACTTCTTTCAGCGTATTCGAATTCCACCTGGATACGACTGTCCTTAGTAATCATTCGCCGGGGTGTAAAAGTAAGTTCGGCAGTATTGTAATTGATGATGTAATCCTGGTCCTCGCCGCGTTGCAATAAGACACCATCGAGAAATACGCGTTCGGTATTGGCGAGGATGATAAAATAAAATTCATTATTGGCACCTGTAAGCCGGTAAGGTCCCTGGTTGCCTTCCATATTGGGAGTAGTGGTGTTGTCAATGATATTTCGGGTAAACTTTCCTTTTGCTATCGAGCCGCTGGCCAGTGTTTTTGACACTACCGAATTGCCCAGGTTGTTTACAGTCTGAAAAGATATTCCCTGCAGTCGTTTGTAAAAATTAAGAAAGTATGTCTGGTTCTGGCGAATGTCGATATCTCCCAGGTCAAGTTGCCAGTTCTTCTTTTTGAATTGTAGAAATACCTGGTCAAATTCATTTAATTGTTGTGTATTGCCATCGGGTTGAATGGGAATATTATTATCGGTGATAGCAGCCTGCACTTCTATGCTATCGCCGAGCATGCCGCTTAGCTGCAGGTTGAGTACAGAGTTTACCACCGCATCCTGGCTGTTTCCAAAACCAATTTGCCTACCTATGCTTCCTTCAGCCTTCAGCGTTCCGAAATCAAATATGGCCCGCTCGCGGTTATACGCATCGTTGTCCAATACAAACGGTGTGGTATAGAATTTATTAATCACGCTATCGTAATCCATCCTTTGCGCTACAGGATTGAGTTTGTATGGAAATACGCGGTAGGTAACGAGGATGCTATCGGTGGCGGGACGATTTTTCCAGCGAATGATCCCCTGCACAAAATCCAGGGTATAATCAGTAGCTGGTATGCCTGCAATGAATAAAGTATTCGGGATAATGCTTATCGAATCGAGCTTCAATGTATCGCTCTCGAGCCTGATTGTTTTTTGTCGAAGATTACTTGCTTTGATTGCCTTTTGCTCAAAAGGATTTTGGCCGTTGCTGCATAGGGACATCAACAGGAAAGATGAAAAGGCCATTATTCTCCACAAAGCACTCAATAGCAGTGAGTTTACATCATCAAAATCGTAAAATTCGCCCTTTTATTGCCTTTTTCTTATCAACTCCTGTTAATTAGATTGCCGGGATGAATACTTGTAGCGAGGCTTTTAAGCTGCAAACGGCTCAGGGACAGAGCGGGAAACAGGATCAGAGCGAGAAACAGAGCGGGAGCGAG
>CBFGYO010000087.1:0-16721 GCA_965652975.1 uncultured Chitinophagaceae bacterium
TCGCGGCGAACGCCGCGAGAAATGCTATCTCAAGACCATTTGCCTGTCGGCATCAAGTCGGATAAGTATAAATAGAAGTATTGTAAATGTAATGAGTGAAGTACCGCCATAGCTAATAAAAGGCAGCGGTATACCAATTACCGGCGCCAATCCCACCGTCATGGCAATATTGATGGCAATATGGAAAAAGAACACCGAGGCTACACCATACGCGTAACAACGGCTGAAAACACTTCGCTGCCGCTCCGCCACTGCCACAATCCTGAAAAGTAGGATCAGGTAAATGATCAAAAGAATAAAACTTCCTACAAACCCAAACCCTTCTCCTACGGTACAGAAGATAAAATCAGTTCGTTGCTCCGGTACAAAATCATATCTTGTTTGCGTTGCTTTCAGCAATCCTTTGCCTAATACGCCACCGCTACCGATGGCTATTTTCGACTGCCGTACATTATAATCGGTATCTTTTTTCTTTACAACCGCCGCCTCCTTTATATGCGCCTGCATATATTCCGACGGCACTTCTTTACCTACCGTACTGAATATTCTTTCTACCTGGTATAGCTTAAGCACGTGCTTGAATACCAGGGGAACTGCATAAAGCTGTATCGCCACGCATACTCCCCATACCAGTGCGACGTTGATTAGAATGGCGCGATTGCGACGAATCTGCTTGCGCATGCTGTAAACTACAAGTAAAGCCAGGGCCGTAAGAATTATGGCAAGCGTCATTTTCTCAAACAACAAGGTGGATACGATCAATGCAGCGACGAAAAATCCAATTACAAGGATCCCCGAAGGAAAACCCTCACGATACATTACAATGAAAAATGCGAAGTAGACCAACGCGAGGCCTGTTTCACTTTGCAGGATAGCCAACACTGCCGGCAGCAATGATATTCCCGCTGCAATAAGATGTGATCGCGTTTTTGAAAAGTCCGTATCTGGTCGCGATAGATATTTAGCGAGTGCAAGACATACAACTATCTTACAAAACTCAGCAGGTTGAAAATTAAATGCGCCCAGTTTGATAATTGATTTCGTTCCCTTGATATCGGAGTGAAAGGGAAAGACCAGCAACAGCAGGAAAATACCCACCGCATACCATAAATTGGCGGTAGCAGTAAAAAATTTACTATCAGTGAGCAAGATGAAAAGGGCAATGAGCAATGAGGCACAAAAAAAATAAAACTGTTTGCTATAGTCTGTGCGGAAACGCAGGAAGCTTTGTATTACCGGATCATCTTCTTTGTAGGTGGCAGCAAATATTGCAGTCAACCCGATAGCAACCAGCAAAAAATAAATCCATACCAGGCTCCAGTCCACTCCTTTTGATATGGCGGGATTTCGATCACTCATGCAGGGTGGGATTCATGGTATTTTCGGAAATATTTTTTATCGGGGAGAACGGCGAGCACTTTTGTTTCCTTACGTGTTTCGATAGGTTCTTCTTCCCTGCTTGGTGTGGTAGGCAATGGTTCCTGCATGGTGTATTTTTCCAGGTAAGAACTATCCTGGGTTTTCTGGAACCATTCCACAGCACGTAAAGAATCTGTTTTGAATTGCAAGCGCTTGAAATAAGCAGGCATCAGGTCCGCTTTGGAAATTCTTTCTACATCAGCCTTACTTTTTTCCTGTATGGTATCATTCAGGTATTTTTCTATGAGAATACGGGCTATAGGGCCTGCCCAGGTAGCACCGAATCCAGCATTTTGCACACATACTGCGATTGCGATCTTTGGATTATTCTTGGGCGCAAAGCAAATAAACATGGAGTTGTTAGGCAACTTTATACGTTGATTATCGAGTATCGTATAGGTTTCCGCAGTACCGGTTTTGGCGCATACTTCTATACCAGGTATCTGTGCTACCCGTGCTGTGCCAGATTCTACTACATCGTGCATCCCCTCGATAACTGCATCGTACGACTCGTCGGAAATATTAGTAAGGATGTTGTGACGTACACGGAATTTATTCATGATAGAACTATCGTCTTCTGTTTCTCCTTCGATCTTTTGTACAAAGTGGGGAGTATAATAAAATCCTTTATTAGCAATAATGCAGGTATAGTTCGCCATTTGTAAAGGCGTCGTCAACATTTTATCCTGACCAATTCCCAAAGTAAGGTTAGTGCAGGAAGTCCACCTGTTCAGGTTTTCACGATTGTAATCCGATGTGTCGGGCACCAGTCCCTTATTTTCACTTGGAAGATCGATTCCCAGCCTTACTCCCATTCCAAACTTATTCAGGTACTCCTTCCATTTCAGGTATCCTTGTTTTACGTTGCCATATTTTGGGTTATCGACCGTCATACGGTAAATATGGGAGTAATAAGAGTTGCAGGAATTGGCGATAGATAAACGTAAAGTAGATGCGTGCCCGCCGCCGGCATGCGTACATGCTGGTTTGCCATGGCCACACAGGTTATACCTGCCGGGGCAAGGGAAACCATATGATGGTGTGATCACCCCTTCATTGAGAGCAACCAGCGCACCAACGGGCTTGAAGGTAGAGCCCGGCTCATACCGGCCGTTAATTGCGCGGTTCAGCATCGGACCAGTTACATCCAATTGCATACGTCCATAATTCTTGCTTTTATCGGGACCGGTAAGATCGTTGGGGTTGAAATTGGGACCCGATACCATGGTAAGCACACCGCCCGTTCTTGGATCGATTGCTACTACTCCTCCAACCTTATTGGTCATTAATTTTTCAGCAAGCTGCTGAAGTTCGATATCGATATAGGTGCGTAATCCACGGCCCGCAACGGCAGAGGTGTCGTAGATTCCTTTTTCATAATGTCCAACCAGGCGATTCTTGTTGTCCTTAATAAGGTATTCAACTCCCCGTTGACCCATCAATACTTTTTCATAATATGCTTCGAGTCCGTTTTTACCTATATAGTCACCGAGGCGGTAGAAGTTGCCGGAACGTTCGATATCGCCGGGGTTTACTTCATTAATATACCCGAGTATGTGCGCTGCAGCATTAAAGGGATAGGTACGGAGTGGACGTTCAAGCAAATAAAACCCGCTGAACTTCCAGTAATTTTCTTCAAATCGTGCCTGCAGTGCAGGTGTAAGCAATCCTTTAAATACCGAAGGGCGTACAGATGTGTTCTTAATTGCAGCCTCACGAATTCTTTTGATAAAGTCCTCCCGGCTCATTTCCATCAGCCGGCAAAACTCTGTCGTATCAATTTTTTTCACCTCGGCAGGCGTTACCATCAGGTCGTAGATGCGGGTATTGTTGAGGATGGCTTTCCCTTTCCGGTCATAAATGATTCCACGTTCGGGATAAACGATGCGGGGATAAATGGCATTATCCATAGCCAATTGCTGGTATTTACCTTCAACTACCTGCAGGTAAAAAAGCTGGGCAATGATGACCACAAAAACAGCCAGGAAAATGATGCGGATGATACGGCTCCTCGATTGGTTGAACACAGGCATAGACGAAAGTAAGTAGTACGATTGACTGAGCAGGAAGCTCAATTCGAATACAAATTACGAATTTGAAAAGAGCGATTCCAATTATTTGAAGGAATAAATTTCGTTTTAGGAAAACTTTCAACTTAGCAGAAGGTAATACGTGGTAATCAGGCAGTGTTGGTTCTGAATTTCATCCTTCGAGGAAATAACAATTCCACGGTTATTATAAGCAACATGCTGATACCGGTTGTAGATATCACCTTGATCAGGAAATCCATGAAGCTGCCAAACTGTAGCCATTGCAAAAACGTCATATATACGTGGTGGAATATCGTCAGTATCAGCACATACACGAGGTAGGGCGTCCATCCCATTGCTCTCGGCGAGGGTTCACGATAGTTGAATTCGGAGCTGTCTTTCGGTGCCAGGATATTGATCACAAAGGGCCGCATGTAAGCAACAAGGGTGCAGGCCGCTGCGTGAATACCTATTTGCATGCTGAAAAAATCAAGGGTAAGCCCGGTAATGAATCCCAAAAACAGCAATCCCAGCCGCGAAATGGAAAAGGGCAGCCATAATATAAAAAGATAATAGATGTAGGGGATTATGTACTGGTGCAGGTGCAACTGGTTGAGCAGGTATACCTGTGCCAGGATAAAAAATATGAACCGGATAATATTTCGCAACAAATCGCTCATGTACTTTAATTCGCTCGCTGATCAATTTTTTTTCTTGTATCCTCCTGCAATTTTGCCTGCTCTTCATACTGGGCATTTTCTATTACATGCACCTGCTGCAGGTTGAAAAAGTTAGCTGCAGTACGTACGCGAAGCACATAAAAGTTTGTGCTCTTGTCCAGTATAACCTCGTCAATGGTGCCTACTACGAAACCTGGCGGGAAACTGGAGTTTACACTGGTCATCACGGTATCTCCCTTTGCAATTGAATCTGATTTGGGAATGTCCACTAATGTTAGAAACAATGGATTTTTTCCATCCCATTCCACGGTACCAAGACTCCCGGATCTTTTCATCGTTACACTTCGTTTGCTCTGCACATGCAGGAGGCTCATTACCTGGCTGAAGTTGGGGCTCACATTCACTACTACGCCTACGGCGCTGCCATCTGAATTAATAACCGCCATATTATCGCGTATGCCCTGGTTGGATCCCCTGTTGAGCTGGATGTAATTCTTCTGGCTATTCACGGTATTATACACCACTTTCGCATCCCTCCATATATACCTGCGGTAGTTGCCCAACGTATCATAGGGAATTGTATCCTGAACTGTTTTTGCACTTGTATCGCGTTGGAGAAAATTGGTAGGAAGCAGGTTCAGCAGCGAGTCGTTCATCCTGTGCAGGCGCTGGTTTTCGGCTTTGAGGTGAAAAAAATCATCTACATTCTTGTATCTCGAGTTGATCCTGCCGGTAATCTCATTGGCCCATCCCAGTCCTTTTGCTCTGTGAAATTTGTTGTAGGTAAATAAAAACCAAAGCGCGACGGCCTGCACGGCAACAAATGCCAGGAAAGTGAAATAACGACGGATGAAGAGAAATACATTGCGCATCAGGAACTATGTTCAGATTTCACAGCATAAGTAAAACGAAACTGGAATATTGTACAACGTATTGTGATCTCGATTTCGTGTACAAAGCAACCGGCCGCTAATACTTTATGCTTTTTATCGCATTACAAACGGATACCTGTCATAATGTTTCAGGGAAATACCGGTGCCTCTTACCACGCTTTTCAGTGGATCGTCGGCTACATGTACCGGCAACTTGATTTTCTGGCTTAATCTCTTATCCAGTCCACGGAGCAGTGCGCCTCCCCCGGTGAGGTAAAGTCCGCGGCGATAGATATCAGCAGCCAGTTCCGGTGGTGTTTGCTCCAGGGCTTTGAGTATCGCTTCCTCGATCTTGAAAATGCTTTTATCGAGGGCTTCGGCGATTTCCTGGAAGCTGACCATAATTTGTTTGGGTATACCCGTTACCAGGTCACGACCATTTACCGGGATATCATCAGGCGGGTTTTCGAGGTCTTTCATCGCTGCGCCCACCTGGATCTTGATCTGCTCGGCTGTTCTTTCCCCAATAAGGAGACTATGGTAACGGCGCAGGGCTTCCATAATGTCTGCGGTAAATTCATCTCCGGCAATCCGTATGCTCTGGTCGCACACAATACCAGCCAGGGCTATTACCGTAATACCGGTAGTACCCCCACCAATGTCGATAATCATATTCCCGACTGGCTCTTCAACGTCGATCCCGATCCCGAGTGCTGCTGCCATAGGTTCATGGATAAGATATACTTCCTTGGCGCCAGCCTGTTCGGCACTGTCCCGCACAGCTCTCTTTTCCACTTCCGTAATGGAAGATGGAATGCAGATCATCATACGCCAGCTTGGGGGAAATAAAGGTTTTTTGGGATAAACCAGTTTGATCAGTTCCCTGATCATGAGTTCGGCAGCATTAAAATCAGCGATAACGCCGTCTTTAAGTGGCCGCACGGTGCGGATACTTTCATGTGTTTTCTCGTGCATCATCAAGGCCTTTTTTCCTACCGCCAGCACTTCTTTTGGATTGTTGCGGTTTAGGGCTACGATGCTCGGTTCATTCACTACTACTTCGTCGTTATGTATGATAAGGGTGTTAGCAGTACCCAGGTCGATTGCTATTTCTTGTGTAAACCAGTTAAAAAGTCCCATTATGTATTATTGGATTTAATGCCTGCAAAGTTGGAGTAAATAATTCGAATTAACAAAGCGGAAAACCTTGACCCACAAAGATTTTTTACGATATACCCAAGTATCCAAAGATTACCACATTTCATTTGCAAGCTACCGAACTTTGTCAATTAAATTTAAACTTTAGCAAAAGTAAAACTGGCGAGTTTACGCAATTATTAATCCAAAAGATCACAATGCAGGTTTTGGCCGACAAAAAATTCAGTTAACTTCAATTTCATGCGCATAATCACACGCACGGTACTTATTCTATCGATAGTAAGCCTGTTTGCTGATATCGCGAGCGAAATGCTCTATCCCATCATCCCGGTCTACCTCAAAGAGATCGGGTTTTCCATTGTGTGGATCGGCTTGCTGGAAGGGGTAGTGAATTTTACCGCGGGCATTAGCAAAGGCTATTTTGGAAAATTAAGCGATGAAAAAGGCGTGCGATTACCTTTCGTAAAACTGGGTTACCTGTTAAGCGCACTTTCAAAGCCTTTGATTGGTTTTTTCGTAACGCCCATCTGGATCTTTTTTGTACGGACGCTCGACCGGCTTGGCAAAGGTGTGCGGGTGGCTGCAAAAGACGCACTCATTTCCAAAGAGGCTACTAAAGAAACAAAGGCACGGGTGTTTGGATTCAATCGAAGCCTTGATACTGCAGGCGCCACCATCGGACCTGCAATCGCGCTTGTATACCTATTATACAATCCCGGGCAATACAAAACATTATTCATCCTGGCTTTTATACCCGGCATCATCAGTGTAATGTTCCTCTTTCTATTGAAAGAAAAAAAAGAGCCTGATTCAACTTTGGAAAAGGGCAACTTCTTTTCCTTTTTCAAATACTGGTCCATCGCCACGCCTGAATACAAAAACCTGGTGGCCGGTCTACTCGTGTTTGCTTTATTCAATAGTTCGGATGTTTTTTTATTATTAAAAACAAAAGAAGCTATTGGCGATCATACCATCGAGATCATGGGTGCCACATTTAATAGTGATACGATCACTATTGCTGCTTACGTTTTTTATAATCTTGTATTTGCACTGGGTTGCTACCCTTTGGGAATGCTTGCTGATAAATTGGGCTACAAAAAAGTGTTTGTCGGGGGCCTGGCACTTTTTGCGCTTGTGTATGCAGGGTTTGCATTTGATCTTTCGATTGGTGGCATTTTCGCGCTCTTTTTTGTTTATGGTGTGTATGCCGCAGCTACGGACGGCGTTATCAAGGCATGGATAACCAATATAGCTCACAATAAGAATACAGCTACTGCTGTTGGTTTTTATACTTCCTGTCAAAGTATTTGCACGCTGCTTGCCAGTACCATCGCGGGACTGGTGTGGAGCTACATGGGAAGCACTTTCGCATTTATCAGCACTGCGGTAATTACGGTGGGCGTGCTCGTGTTTTTTCTATTACGGGCCCAACCGGGGAAAGGTTAAGAGCCAGAAAAAGAAAAAAAGAGTATGAGCAAATCGTTCGGGGCTTTCTTTTCCTTCCTCTTTTCAACTCTTAGCCAGCCTGTTGTTCAACTTTTTTTATTGCCTTTTTTATTTTGGCACGGAAATGGAAAGTGTCGTCGTAGCATTGTTTAAAAGCAGTAAATCGCCAACTATGAAAAAGGTTTCAGAACCTGATTTTGCGCCGGATTTTTTCAAAAAATTTCTAATCGTTACCCTGGTATTATTTTTAGTAATCAGCACCCAGGCTCAAAGCCGTAGTGCCAATAGCTCTTCTTATACAACGGCATTGGGAGTAAAAGTGTGGGATGGTGCAGGTATTTCCTTAAAGCATTTTTTTCATGGTGGTAACAACGCCGGAGAGCTCATAGGATATTTTTACAAGCATGGTTTCAGGCTCACCGGACTTTATGAAATTCATGGTGATATTAATGGCGCACCTGGTTTGAAATGGTATATAGGTCCGGGAGCACATATTGGTTTTTATGATGCCGGGTATGAACACAGGGGTTATTATTATTCCGACAGCAGAGCACAGATAGGTATTGATGGCGTGCTTGGTCTAGATTATAAATTCAGGGGAGCTCCCATCAATATGTCGATCGACTGGCAGCCAGCATTTGAATTTGGTGATGGCGGCGGCTTCTATGGAAGTTGGGGTGGATTAGGTATCCGATACACTTTTTAATATATATCCTTTCATTTATCTTCAGCAAAAAGGGAAAAGGGCAGCTTTAGGGTTGTCCTTTTTTTTGTAGATAAAAGATAAAAACTAAAAGATAAAAGTTGTTTCCAGTCGGAGTTTCCGAATTAAAACCACTTTTATCTTTTAGCTTTTATCTTTTATCTATGGAACCCAAGCCTCCACTCCATCTCCGGACTTAACATAGGTAATTTCCTTCGCTCTATAAGAAAGCTATTCAACTGTGCAATCTCCCGGAAAATATAATGTTTGTCTGCCGCTGCCTTCAGGTAATCCTTACCAGAACTACCACCGGTGCCGATACGGGTACCGATCATACGGTGCACCATATTCATATGCCGGTAGCGCCATGAACTTAGCTGTTCGTCAATCTCCAGCAATGCATTCAACAACTGAAAAGGCTGTTGCAGCAACGGGTAACCCCTATAAAGCATGATAAAGAGCGCTGCGCGATTAGCAGCTGGCGAAAGAGTGCCGGGTATCACCTGTTCGGATTTTTTTCCAAAGAAGATTGCATCAAACGATTCTAAATTCCCTTTTTCTGCTTCTGCAAGACTGTTTGTATAAGCATCGCGATACACCGCCCAAAAGTGATGAAGTCCCTCCTCTTTTACCTGCGCATTGAAGTTTTTCCAGTTATCATCCTCATTAAAAAAGGGCATTCGCTCCAGCCATGCATTCAGTAGCTGCAACAATGATTTTTCACCTTCCGCCTTTTTTATAATTTCTACCTGTTCTGCTCTCAATTGTGCCGTATAATATTCTTTGCCATGCCGGTGTTCGAATTTCAGCCCCAGTTTTGCCTCCAGCTCTTTGAACTGCCAGCTTTGAAACCCTGATGCCGGTCGCAACATATCGCGGAAATCCAGGAAATCCATCGGCGTCATCGTTTCCATAATATCAATCTGGTGTACAAGTACACGCAAGATGGTAACACATCGATTGAGGCGATGCACCACCGTTTGCATTTCGGGCGAATTGTCGTTGAGCGCAGGGCGTTGTAAAATTTCTGTAATTGAATTCACTTCATGATGCAGTTGCCTGAACCAAAGTTCATAGGCCTGGTGGATGACGATGAACAACATTTCATCGTGCGCATGCAATTGTCGCTTGGCGCTTTCCAGTTCCTGCGCATTCAAAATTTTATCCAGTTGTAGATAATCGTGGTAATTCACTTCCATAAACGCTGCATTATCTTTTTACAAATTCGTATCCAATATCTTTCCTGTACGCGATGCCTTCGTAATAGATATTGTCAAGTATATCCAGTGAAGTATTTACGGCTTCTTCAAGATCCTTGTGCAGCGAAGTAACGCACAGCACCCTGCCGCCATTGGTGACAATTTTACCTTCCTCTTCTTTTGTGCCCGCCTGGAAAATCAATGATTGCTTTCCATATTCACCGTCTAGTCCCGTTATTTCAAAACCTTTGTTGTATCCCAGCGGGTAACCGTTACTTACCGCCATAATAGTTGCAGCCGCCCGTTCATCCACTCTTACCTGCGCCTCGTCGAGTTCGTGCTGGGTAGCGGCAATGCATAAACTTATAAGATCCGATTCCAGTCTCGCCATTACCACTTCGGTTTCGGGATCGCCCATGCGACAATTATATTCAATCACGTATGGATCACCGTTTACATTTATTAAACCGAAAAACACGAAGCCAGTATATTCAATGCCTTCTTTATGCAGTCCGGTAATGGTGGGTTTGATAATTCGTTCTTCTACCTTATGCATGAATTCCGGCGTAGCAAAAGGTACGGGGCTGATAGCTCCCATTCCGCCGGTATTGAGCCCGGTGTCGCCTTCGCCTATGCGTTTGTAATCCTTTGCTTCGGGAAGTATTAAATAGTTCTTGCCATCAGTAAGTGCAAACACACTAAGTTCGATTCCGGTCAAAAATTCTTCCACCACCACCTTCTTACTGGCTTCACCAAACTTTGACTGCTGGATCATTAGTTCAAACTCAGCGACGGCCTCTACATGGTTTTGACAGATGGCAACACCTTTACCTGCGGCAAGTCCATCTGCCTTTATTACGATAGGCAATGGATGCTGCTCGAGGTATTTTATTCCTTCTTCGTAATTATCGATGGTGAATTCGCGGTAGGCGGCCGTGGGTATTTTGTGTCGCAACATGAATTCTTTAGCAAAGGCCTTGCTTCCCTCCAGTTGCGCGCCTTTTTTGGAGGGGCCGATAAAATAGATCTTGCTAAGCTCCTCATTCGCTTTGAAGAAATCATACAGTCCGTTGACGAGCGGTTCTTCCGGGCCCACAAATATCATATCTATCTTTTCGCGTATGCAAAATGCAGCTACAGCATCAAAATCATTGATGTCGAGAGCTACATTAATACCGCATTGAGCAGTACCGGGATTGCCCGGGGCAATGTATAACGGGTTAGCCCAAACACTTTGGTTGATCTTCCAGGCAAGTGCATGTTCCCTGCCGCCAGAGCCTAATAACAAGATGCGCATTAGTAGTTTTGAAGTTGGATTTTACGGACTGCGAATATCGCTCAGGATGGTTAAAGATGCCCGGAAAAATTTGTTGGTGGTCATTTTTATGTATTTTGGCCGCTATTAAAGGTTAATCTGATTTGTAAAACCAAAAATGCTGTATGAATCAACCGATTAAAACTGGGAGACACCCCAAGGCCCTGTTCGTGCTTTTTTTTACCGAGATGTGGGAACGATTTGCTTACTACCTGATGGTGGGAATACTGCTCCTTTATATGATCGACACCAAAACTGGTGGCAAAGGATTTGACGAAAAAATAGGGGCGGATATAGTAGGAAGCTTTATAGCCCTTGTGTATCTCACTCCCTTTATTGGGGGACTGATTGCTGACCGTTATCTCGGATACGTGAAATCCATTTTCATAGGTGGCGCATTAATGGCACTTGGTTACCTTGGTTTATCTCTACCCGGAAATACAGCAATGTTTGTTTCCCTTGGACTCATTATAGTCGGAAACGGATTTTTCAAACCCAATATCTCCACGCTTCTCGGAAATATTTACAACCGGGACGATCTAAAGCCACTAAAGGACAATGCTTATAACATCTTTTACATGGGCATTAATATCGGCGCTTTCGTGTGCAATTTTGTTGCCGCCTGGTTAAGAAATGTATATGGATGGGGTTGGGCATTCGCTGCCGCGGGTATTGGCCTCATCATCGGTCTCATCATCCTTGCTTCTTTTGTAAAGGAAGTCAAACATGCAGACGTCAAGAAACCTGTGCAAGCTGAAGACATGTCATTGAAACAGATTTTATCTTATGTGTTCTTACCAGCGATCATTGCCGCTGTAATTGGTTGGAACATCGCTAAAATCTTCGGCGCACCAATGATGGGTACACAGGCTAATGATGCATTTATTTTTGCCTGCCTGCCGATTATCGCATTCTATATTTCTCTTTGGTCCAAAGCGAAGGGACAGGATAAAAAAGGTATTGGCACTTTACTATTTATTTTTGCGATAGCGACTGCATTCTGGACGATATATAATCAAAACGCCACAGGTCTTACTTTATGGGCTGAAAAACATACCGACCGTGCCGCCTCTCCTACCACTGCAAAGATCACCGGCGCACTTTTCCCTCTGCAGGAGGTAAATGATACACCACGGCTTGTAAATAAAGTTGACGAATATTTCAGGGAAACAAAAGATAACTCACCGGTTGCCGAATACCGAAATGTATATAGATATAACCAGGAGAAGAAGGCAAACGACACAATTGTGTTGGGTATTACACAAGCCGGCAATATGGTGGATACGGGCAGCAAGCTCGTAAAAGTAATGGGACCCGATCCATATTTCAACAACGTACCTAAAGATCAATGGCCAGGTGGACAGAATGTAAAATTGACCAACACTGAATTATTTCAGTCTATCAATCCAATGTTTATTGTTTTACTAACCCTGATATTCGTTCCACTCTTTGATTATCTACGAAAGAAAGGTAAGGAACCAACCACTGCCTCCAAATTTGGAATGGCAATGTTTATTGCAGGACTCTCAGCGTTGGTTATGGTATTTGCAGTAATGTCAGTTCCTTCCATCTATACACATAAAGCAAGTCCAGCATGGCTTTGGGGTACTTATTTTGTGTTTACAATCAGCGAAATATTCCTCAGTCCAATTGGATTGTCTTTTGTATCCAAACTGGCCCCAGCGCGACTCACTTCACTAATGATGGGAGGATGGTTTCTCTCAACCTCAATTGGTGGTAAAGTAGCTGGAGTAATGACCGGGTTCTGGGATGATTTTACAGACAAAAAGATTTTCTTCCTGATCCTGGTTGCTGCCGCATTCATTGGTGGCATACTTATCTATTCCCGCCTTAAATCTATGAACCAGATCGTAAGGGATAAGACGGGTTCGGCATAACGGTTTACAACATACTCAAAGGCGGCCATGTGGCCGCCTTTTTACCTTCACTAATCTCCTTTTCTCTATCTTTCCCAATTAAATTCATTGCCATGTGGAAGAATCATCCAAAAGCATTGCCTTTTCTTTTTTTCTCTGAAATGTGGGAACGCTTCGGCTACTACCTGATGATCGGCATATTTACCCTTTACCTTAAAGACGTAAAAGCCGGGTATGCCATGACAGAAGCCGAATCGGCTGACCTCTATGGTACATTCATCGCACTGGTTTTCCTTACACCTTTTATTGGCGGATTACTTGCCGACAGGTATTTGGGATATCGCAGGTCTATTATTATCGGAGGTCTAATGATGGGCATCGGATACTGCCTGATGTCGGTACATAATATTGCCATGCTATATATTTCGATGACACTGGTGATCGTGGGCAATGGCTTTTTCAAACCTAATATTTCCACCTTATTGGGCAATGTATATACCACACCACAATACGTCAAGCAGAAAGATGATGGCTATAATATTTTTTATATGGGCATCAATATCGGTGCCTTCATTTGTAATTTTTTTGGCGCAGCCCTATATATCGTTTATGGATGGGGCGCTGCTTTTCTCGCAGCAGGCGTAGGAATGTTCCTGGGGGTGATTATTTTCCTGGCAGGTACGAAACATTATAAAGCATATGATATAAAAAAAGGAGTAGGCGAAAATGATATGTCGATGTCACGAATAGTGCTTACCATACTCCTACCCTCAGTCATTGCAGGTATTATTGGTTGGTTGATCCCTGGGTCGCTTGTTGGTTCCGACTCTACCGACGCATTCATCTTTGCGTGTATTCCAGTAGTTTATTTTTATACCTCACTTTATATAAAAGCCAAACCGGAAGAAAGAAGGCCTATTGCAGCCTTGCTGGCCATCTTCGCTGTAGTTGTAATGTTTTGGGCGGTATTCAAACAAAATGGATCTGCATTGACTACCTGGGCCGATCGTTATACGAATAGGGAAGTAACAGGTGCAGCACAAAAAGCTTTTGACAAACTCAACTTTGCTCAAACTCTCGTTTATCAAAAAGATACAGTTGCCAGTTATGACGAACAGTTTCGCCTGCAAAAAGCCGACGGCAAAGTAGTGGAAGTAATAGATTACCCTGTTTACTTTAAAAATGTACCGGCCGAAAAAAAACCTGCTGATGGTGAACCCGTGAGCTTATGGGCAACAAACCTCAGCCAGTCTATCAACCCCGGATGGGTAATCCTGTTAACGCCGTTGGTGGTCGCGTTTTTTTCTTTCCTACGCAGAAGAGGAAAAGAACCTTCTACGGCTACCAAGATCGCCTTTGGCCTTTTAATCTCTGCGCTTTCAGCACTGGTGATGGTAGGTGCCGTGTATGCCAGTAATAACGGTGGCGATAAAGCGAGCGTGCTTTGGCTTATTAGTAGTTATGGTGTAATTACAATTGGTGAACTCTTGCTTAGCCCGATGGGTTTATCATTAGTTTCCAAGTTAAGTCCTGTACGTATTACCTCTTTAATGATGGGCGGCTGGTTTCTCGCCACTTCCATCGGCAACAAATTATCAGGCGTACTCTCTACGATGTGGGACAACTACAACCATAAAGCAGGCTTTTTCTGGCTGAACTTTGGATTGTTGATGGTGGCTACGATTATGTGTTTTGCAATGTTGAAATGGCTGAATAGGATTATGAGGGAGAAGGGAGTGAGCTAGGCTTCGAGCGGCGAGCGGCGAGCTACGAGCTGCAGGCTGCAGGCTGTAGCCTTCTCACAGGTTTTCTTTATCTTCCAAAAACAAACTAACTGTATGGAAATACAACCCAACCCAAAACCATTTGTCGCTCCTGAGGTAAAAATGAAGGAGCTAACAGTAAAATCTATTCTTTTAGGTTGTTTGTTCGGTGTGATATTCGGGGCCGCAACCGTATACCTCGCACTCAAAGCGGGCCTGACCGTTTCTGCATCCATACCCATTGCCGTAATAGCGATTACACTGGGCAGGCGGTTTTTCAAAACTACCATTCTTGAAAATAATATAATTCAGACTGCAGGCTCCGCTGGTGAAAGTATTGCTGCTGGCGTTTCTTTTACATTGCCTGGTTTTCTATTTCTTACTTCCAAGGATAGCGCTGAATATTTTAATTATCTCACTATTTTAATATTGGCAATAGTCGGAGGTCTGCTTGGGACACTATTAATGGTTCCATTAAGAAAAGCATTAATTGTAAATGAGCATCACAATCTGCCTTATCCCGAAGGCACTGCGTGTGCGGATGTACTAAAGGCTGGCGAGAAAGGCGGTGACTTTGCAAAAACTGCATTTTGGGGTTTAGGAGTGGCGCTGTTATACGCCACACTACAGAAAGTTTTCCATTTTATTGCTGAAGTGCCATATATGGCCACTCAGCAGGCAAATAAATATTTTCCTTCTGCAAGAGTAAGCGGAGAAATCACTCCCGAGTACCTTGGTGTGGGATATATTATAGGTCCGCGTATCGCCGGCGTATTAGTAGCAGGTGGAGTGCTTAGCTGGCTGGTGTTGATACCATTGCTATCAACAATTGTCAGTCCCGACCTAATCGCTGCTCAACTTCATAAACTGGGTTATATAAAGGATCTTGCTATTGGTGGTGGTCGCGGCAATTGGAATCCTGCTACTCATACATTCGCTGATTATTCCACCGCAATCTATTTTGCCTATATCAGGCAAATCGGCGCGGGTGCTGTAACGGCGGGTGGTATTATCACCCTTATAAAAACGCTTCCGACAATTGTAAGATCTATTAAGTCCAGCATCGCAACATTGAAAAGCTCAAAGGATAGTTCAGTAACGGTGCTGCGTACGGAAAAAGATCTCAACTTAAAAATAGTCGGACTTGGAAGTTTAGGTCTCGTTGCCTTAATTGCTTTACTACCCCAGGTTCCTGGAGAAGGTGTCGGCCAAAGACTATTGATCGGCGTACTCGTAGTATTTTTTGGTGCATTATTCGTTACCGTTTCTTCGAGAATTGTTGGACTGATAGGTTCCTCCAATAATCCCATTAGTGGCATGACCATCGCCACTATTATGGGTACAAGTCTTATTTTTTTAAGTGTAGGTTGGTCGGGACCAGAATTTGAACCATTAGTGCTGGTAGTGGGTGGAATGATCTGTATTGCTGCCGCGAATGCAGGAGCTACTTCACAGGATCTAAAGACCGGTTTTCTTGTGGGCGCTACGCCACGTAATCAACAGATCGCCTTATTTGCCGGAGCTATTGCATCGTCTATAATTATTGGATTAACAATACAGGTATTGGATAAACCGACAACGGATATGATAAACCAGGGTATTGAACATGCTATCGGTACTGAAAAGTATCCCGCACCACAAGCTACTTTGCTTGCGACGCTGGATGTAGGAATTCAGTCCAAAAGTCTGGACTGGCAGTTTATTTTCGTAGGTGTATTCCTGGCGGTGGTGATGGAACTTTGCAATATTAAATCGTTGAGCTTTGCCGTTGGAACCTATCTGCCACTCTCTACTACACTTCCTATTTTTATCGGAGGCGCGATTAAAGGTTTAGTTGATCGCCGCGAAAAGAAATTAAATATTCATAAGACTCCTGAAGAAGAAGAGTTGGGAAAAGGAAATCTATTCGCTACCGGCCTGGTAGCCGGTGGAGCACTTGCCGGAGTAATAATTGCATTTGTTGGCGCTTCTAAAGGCGGTGAGAAATTCCTGGGAGATGTTAATTTGGAGCATGGCATTTCTGCTGGCATAGGTCAAAATGGATATTTTGGACTCGGTGTTCTCTTTTTTGCTGTAATGGCATTTATTTTATACAGGATTGCAACCGCGAAGAAATAAAATGGTATAAGTAATCTTAAAAAAAACGGGACGCAAAGAAGCGCAAAGGGCGCTAAGAAATTAATCTTAGCGCCCTTTGCGCTTCATTGTGTCCTTTGCGGCCACAGTTCAAGGGAAATCAACAGAACCAATATAGAGAAC
>CBFGYO010000088.1:0-16534 GCA_965652975.1 uncultured Chitinophagaceae bacterium
TATCATCACCTGTTGTGGGCTTTGACCTACCGAATGGTGAAGAGATCAGCTTCACGGGTGCATTAACAAGAGCTTCAGGTGAATCTGTTGCCGGAAGTCCTTACGCCATTACGCAGGGCAACCTTGCAAACAGCAATTATATCATCAGCTTTACTGGTGCTAACCTGACCATCACGCCGCTTTCTGTAACAGTAACTGCGCATCCGAAAAGTAAAGCATACGGATCTCCAGATCCGCCATTGACGTTTGGATCATCACCTGTTGTGGGCTTTGACTTGCCTAATGGTGAAGAGATAAGCTTTACAGGAGCATTAACCAGGGTTGCTGGTGAAACCGTCGCAGGCAGTCCATATACCATACTGCAAGGCACACTTGCCAATAGCAACTATATCATTACATACAATAGTTCAACACTCACGATAACAGAAGCTGCTGTACTCACGTCGTTAACTGTTACACCTAATAGTGTACAGTACAGCGATACCGTTCGCCTGGTAGCTAGAGTCGTCAAAGGCGCACCACTTTTACCAGGTGGACCGCAAGCTGCCGGTTCGGTGACATTTAAGTTAGGATCATTTACTTTGAGTACTGTTCCCCTTACTGTGAGTGGTGCTGACCTTATTGCCGTATTGCCGGCATTGGCGCTGGTTGACCCAGCAATTACTGCGACGTTGTTAGCGCCGGATGTAAAAACTGTGAAAGCTTGTTTCAACGATGTAGATCCCAATTTCACAGTGAGTCCAAATCCTGCAACGGCTAACCTTACGATAAATAAGGAGGATGCAACTGCGGACTATACCGGTCAGGAATTTGCAAGCACTGGTACGGCTACCAGCACAATCGCTTCTGTAAGATTGGAGGCGACGATACGTGACATTACCGCAACTAATCCCGTCGGAGATCCGTTTGCAGGTGTTATTACCAACGCAAGTGTACGTTTCAAAATACAGGCTGTGAATCCAAGCAATATGGCATTGGTAGGTACGCCTGTAACTACAAGATCAATACCGGTAACATTGCTTGGTGCAGACACAAAAGTTGGTAGTGCCGTGTTGGATACAGCATTTAACATTACCACCTATAACTCCCTGATCTATGAAATTTCAGTATTGGTTGATAGTTTCTATACTGGTACATTTAATAAGATCGGTACCGTAACTGTTTCAAGAACACTCGACGATTTTGTTACGTTTGGTGGACACGTGAAAATGGTTGTAAATCCAACGGCCAACACATCATGGGGACTATATCCTTCAGACCTGAATAGTAAAGTCAACTTTGGTGGATCTGCCAAGTACAACAAGAACGGATCAAATCTCCAGGGTGGTGCAAATATTATATTCAGAAGTGGCGGCGTAGATTACCAGGTGAAAGGTATTGTAGGTGGCTCCAATGGTTCATTGAGTGTGAATATTGCAGATCCTAATAACAAGCGGGCAACTATCATAGCTAAGGCGAATGTTACATATGCAGAATCAGGACTAGTGGTGCCGAATACCAACAACTCTACACTTACAATTAATCTCCGTGACAGAGGCGAACCTGGTTCAAATGACAGCATCAGCATCGAAGTTAAAAACGGTGCCGGACAGATCGTTTATTCCAGCAACTGGATAAGTGTGAAAACGGTTGAACGCCGAATCTCCGGCGGTAATATCCAGGTGCGCGGTTCAGCTAATCTCGGTACCACTGCACCAGCAGCTACAGTACTGAGGAGCCCGGATGAATCACTACGACAAGTAGTGCCAACAGAGATCTTCGAAGTAAAAGTCTTCGGCAACCCAACTCAAAGAGAGTTTTCAATGATTACCGAAACGACCAGCAGCTTGCCAATCAGCATCAAAGTGATGGATGTAAGCGGCCGCATAGTCGGAAGACAAGACAATGTAAGATCAGGACAACTTGTACGGTTTGGAAATAATTATAAGATAGGCACTTACTTCGCAGAGATCATCCAGGGTGATCAACGAAAAGTGATAACGTTAATAAAACAATAGTTTTACAAGCCCCCGGAAGAAAAAGGGTCCCCTTGAGAGAGGGGACTTTTTTTTATACATAATAGATAAAAACTAAAAGATAAAAGTGGTTAAAGGTCAGAGGCTCCGCCTGAATACCACTTTTATCTTTTAGTTTTTATCTTTTATCTTAATAAACGGCTTTCACCACCCCATTTTGCACCTTCAAAAAGTAAAGCTTTTTGTTTTCAAAGTAATCGAGTGTAAGGTTTTCGGCGTTGAGCATTACCGGTTGGATATCGAAATCGCGAAAAACATTGAATTCGCGGCGTGTGATGTTTGAATTGATATCGGCGCCATATTTCACCAACAATTTTCCAAAACGCCAGGCTGCTTCATAGCCCCGCATCACCATATCGCTGGGCCTTGCAAACATATTATTGTTGAAATGATTGATGATACTGGTGCTTACCCGATCTATCCGGGCATTATAAAAAGGCGTACAATAAATAATCTCCAGGTCTTTATATTCCGGTTTACCGAAATCCTTAATCGCATCCCATGTAGGCATGCCCACCAGTTTAACCGGGTAGTCCTGGTTAAGAGTGGCCAATTGTTGCGCGAGTCGTTTGCCAAAATTTTCATTAAGGCTGCCGGCAACGCAGATTGTTTGCCTGGTGCTGTCAAGATAGGATTGCAACAGGCTTACACGGAAGCTGTCGGGTAAATCAACATACCGTATTTTCAATGGTATACCTGAAACAGTTTTACTGGCATCAGTCAGGTAAGTTTTGATCATGTCCTCCATCTGACCCTTCTTACGAAACACAACCACCGGTGTAGTGGAATAATAACGTTGTATATGCTGGTATATCGATTCAATTTGCGTTTTGAGCGTAGAACTGAGCATCACGTAATTTGGATTGGCCCTTACACCACCATCATTTGGAAGATTTACATTAATAACCGGGATATTTTTTTGCAAACCAAATTCCGCATACACTCTTACTTCATTGTTGGTACAATGATTAATGATCATATCCACATCCGACATCTCAGGCCTTGCAAGTTGTTCGGCCAGGGTTTGTGTTGCGGAACGGCTGTCATAAATAAATACCTCAAGCGGTACACCTTCTTTTGAAAGGGAATCAAGGGCTAGTTGTACTCCTTCATAGAACTCAAGACCGGGATTGATGAAATCGGGAAACTGGTTTTTGGCATACCGGTAGTTGTCCATGTTGTCGAATGCCGAATCAAGGAACAGAGGAGCGAATATGGCAATCTTGTAAGGTCCCGCCTGCTGTTGTGCCCAGCTACTTGTGTTGCTTGCAAACAGGCAAATGAAAAAAGCAATAAGTAAATTCTTTCCTTTCATGTATAATTAAATTCAAATGGACGATCGTTGCAATTAATAGAACAGGTTAAATTAAAAATCTTATTCCCATTCAATGGTCGCAGGTGGCTTGCTACTGATATCATATACTACACGGTTGATACCTCTCACATTATTGATGATTTCGCTGGAGATATCTGCCAAAAAAGTATATGGTAAATGTGCCCAGTCTGCCGTCATGCCATCCACACTTGTCACTGCTCTCAGTGCCACGGTATATTCATACGTCCTTTCATCACCCATTACGCCAACGCTTTTTACCGGGAGTAAGATTGTTCCTGCCTGCCATACCGTTGCATATAAGCCGCTTGACTTTAACCCTTTAACATATAGATCGTCAGCATCCTGCAACAACCGTACCTTTTCCTCTGTAATTTCCCCCAGTATCCTGATTGCCAGGCCCGGTCCGGGGAAGGGGTGTCGGTCAATTAATTCAGCAGGAATGCCCAGT
This sequence comes from uncultured Chitinophagaceae bacterium, assembly GCA_965652975.1. Taxonomy (GTDB): domain Bacteria; phylum Bacteroidota; class Bacteroidia; order Chitinophagales; family Chitinophagaceae; genus CADEDV01. The sequence goes on from CBFGYO010000088.1 coordinate 3,800, forward strand.
TCGCGGCCTACTTTTCGTACCTCATCTTTGAAAAGGTTACGAAGAGGTTCTACCAGTTCGAGATGCATTTTTTCCGGTAGCCCGCCTACATTATGATGCGATTTGATGGTAACCGAAGGACCATGCACAGACATACTTTCGATCACGTCAGGATAAATCGTACCCTGGCCGAGTAAGGAAATGCCTTCCAGGTGCAAGGCTTCTTCCTGGAATACATCAATGAACAGGCTGCCAATTGCTTTTCTTTTATCTTCGGGATCGGTTTTTCCTTCCAATGCTTTATAAAATCGCTGCCGGGCATCTACACCTTTTACATTCAATCCGAGTTGTTCATACGTAGCAAGCACAGTTTCAAATTCATTTTTGCGTAGTACGCCATTGTCTACAAACACGCCATACAGGCGATTGCCGATAGCTCGGTGAATTAAAGTTGCGGCAACAGTTGAATCCACTCCACCGCTCAATGCCATCACTACTTTTCGATCGCCAATTTTTTCTTTTAGTGCAGCTACTGTATCGGTAATAAAATGGGCAGGTGTCCAATCCTGGGCGCATCCGCAGATGTTGACGAGGAAATTATGCAGTATTTTTTTGCCTTCTGTAGAATGATATACTTCGGGGTGAAACTGTACGCCATACAATGGAAAATCGCGGGGCAGTGTTTTGGACGGAACACCATTTTTCTTAAAAGCCGCAACCGGAATACTTTCCGTCGTTGCCAGCAATTCAAAACCTTCCGGCAATTCTTTAATGGTATCACTATGACTCATCCATACCTGCGTAGTGAGTGAAACGTCTTTCAACAATACATCTTCCTTCGAGCGTTGAAGCATGGCCCGGCCATACTCCCGCTTATTGCTCTTGGCAACAAGACCACCGAAACGTTTTGCAGTGAGTTGAGCTCCATAACACACGCCCAATACCGGAACTTTTTTTATAAAACTTTGGATATTCACATCAGGTGCACCGCTGTCGTTTACAGAAAATGGCGAGCCGGAAAGAATTATGCCCTTCAACCCAGTTTCAAATTCAAATGTTTTGTGGTAGGGGATAATTTCGCAGTACACATTTGCTTCGCGTACGGCCCTGGCGATCAGTTGCGTGTATTGTGAGCCAAAATCGAGGATCAAGATTTTTTCCGTCATGGGAAACTGGTTACTAATAGATTAGGTAAAATAAAATCCGCCCGAGATCCTCTTATGCAGCGAAAAGAAAGCAAAGGATCGAAGGCGGTTCATGCCGCGAAGGTAAAGAAACTGTCGCACCCATTTTGCGTACTGATTTTGTAACCTGTTTCCCGCTGCCAGCGTCAAAACACGGGGACAACCCCGAAATAGATTTATTTTTAGCACACTAAAACCAATCACATGCGATTTCTTTCTGTTCTCCTGTTGACCTTCGCTTCTACAACTTTCATTTCCTGCCATTTTTTACATAATGAACATGTACATGGCGACGGAAATGTTATTTCCCAAAATCGCGCGATCACAGGGTTCAATAGTGTGGATGTAAGCAGCGCCATCGAGCTCTTTGTAACCCAGGATTCTGCTTATACTGTAAAAGTGGAGACAGATAACAACCTGCAATCCTTTGTGGAGGTGTATAAGGACGGTGATGTGCTTAACGTACACCAGAAAAATAATACAAGCCTTGAACCCACCGGCGGAACGATAAAAGTTTATGTGACGGCGCCAATGTTTAGGGAACTGCAGGCCTCGGGTGCCTGCACTATAAAAGGAACGAATAAAATTAGCTCCTCACAACCCCTCGATATCAGCCTTAGCGGTGCGTCGCAGGTAATACTGGATGTAACGGCTCCAAATATTGAACTTGACCTCACCGGCGCTTCCAAAGTGGACCTGCGAGGCCAGACAAGAGATCTGTCGATCGACGGATCTGGTAGCTCTGATATCAATGCATTTGATCTGCTATCCGAAAATACCAATGTAAACCTCAGCGGAGCGGGCCATGCGGATGTGTATGCGAGCGTAAAACTGGATGCACATGCCACCGGCGCTGCTAATGTCAATTACAAAGGAAATGCTTCTGTAAATTCTAACACCAGTGGGGCGGGGAGTGTGAAGAAGGTTAACTGATGAGGAAGATAAAAAAGAGATAAAAGATAAAAGGTAAAAGTTAAAAGATAAAAGTTGTATTCTATCAGAATCTCCGAATGGATACAACTTTTATCTTTTAGTTTTTATCTTTTAACTCTTTCTCCCCTAAAGGTTAACATATTTCACAGTGAACCTCACGTCGCGGTTTCTTCCCTTATCATCAGTACAAGAGATCTTAACGGGTCCTTCGGCGGGTATAAAAAATTGTTTTTCGCCCGCATTGCAGCTCTTGTAAAATTTGTCATTGATATACCAGTATACTCTCGCGACGTCGTTTGCGGTTTTGCAAACCAGTTGTATCGGTTCAGTATCGTTTTTACTTAGTAAATATTCATTTCCATTCACAGGTGAATGGATAACGGGAGCATTGCCTTTGAAGATAAGTTCACAGTCCTGGTTGTGTGGAGGTATTTTTTCAAATGCGATATGGCTTTCTTCCATCCATGACTGCATGTTGGGATCGATAAGTTTGTACCATTTCTTTTTATAGCCAGCCTCCGGGGCGCAATGCTTGCAAAATGAAAGTTTCTCATCGGGGCTGAGCATTACTTCCTGACGATTATCACACGTTTTTGTAGAAGAGATCAGGGGGATAAAATAATCGCTTACCAGGCTTTCACAGTGTGAAGCGGGCACCATACCTGTTTCACTACACACCTGGCGGATGCCGGTTTCGGATGGCATCGAAAACCATGCTTCGTCGCTGTCGTAATCGATTGTGTTGAAAATTTTGAACAATAGCGGCGTGGCAATTTCAGCGCCGCTCAGGTCGGGAACACCCAGCCCGGAAAAATTTCCAGCCCATACGCCTATCGTAAAATTTTTATTGTATCCGATGCTCCAGGCATCTTTTCGGCCATAACTCGTTCCCGTCTTCCATGCAATCTTGGGCATGCGCTCGGTAGATGTCCAACTGAATGGAAAATCTGGCCGGTTTACTTTGGTCAACATTTCATTGATCATAAAACTGGCCGACGGACTTAAAATGTTTGTGCGTCTATATCCACTGTCCTGTTGCACATAGGAAGGGGATATAAAATCACCGTTGTTGGCGAATACGGAAAATAAACCGGTCATTTCTTCGAGCGTTGTGCCACATCCACCGAGAACCATCGATAGTCCAAGTTTACGCTGGTCTTTTTGCACCTGGATGAAATGGCAGCTTCCAAGTTTTTGCACGAGCTTTTCTTTTCCGAGTTGCTGCAGACTTTTTACGGCCGGAATATTGAGTGAATGTTCAAGTGCGAATTCAACGCTAACGAACCCATTGAACTTTTCATCATAGTTTTCAGGTGCGTAACCCTGGTAGTTAATAGCTACGTCCGTTAATACCGATTTGGGTGTCATCAACCCTTCGTCAAAGCACAAGCCATACAATAATGGTTTGAGTGTGCTCCCAGGTTGTCGGATAGCTGCAGCTCCATTTACCTGTCCCCCGTCGAGTGTATCCTTAAACCCGGAGGAGCCGATATAACCTACCACCTTATGGCTGCGGTTGTCGATAATGATAACGGCTGCATTTTTAATATTTCGCAATCGCTGAGTCCGGATATAATCCGCCACCAGCTTTTCTGTTTTCAGTTGGATATTAAGATCAATATTTGTCCGTATAAGGTTTCCGCCCTGTTTTTTTAACTTGTATGAAAGGTGGGGTGCATAATGTGGTACGGTGCCCCTGCTGGCGGTAAGAGGTTCGTTTAGTGCATCTTCAATTTCTTTATCAGTAAATATTTTATCGTTCGCAAATTTTCGTAACCAGCGATTACGTTCTTCCATGATCTTTTCATTATTCTTGCCGATTACCAGTGTAGAAGGCCTGTTGGGAATAATACTTAATGCCGTTATTTCTGCAAGTGACAAATGATCGGGATTTTTACGGAAGTATAATTGCGAAGCGGACTTCACTCCTTCGATATTGCTGCCATAAGGCACAAGGTTTAAATAAAGCTGAAGAATCTCGTCTTTATCATATTTCCATTCAAGCTGGAAGGCGCGGAACATTTCCACCAGCTTGTTTCCAAAATTTCTTTTCCGGCGTTCAAGTGCACGCGCAACCTGCATGGTGATGGTGCTGGCACCGGAAGTAACTTTCATTTGGAAAATATTATTAAAAGCAGCCCTGCCAACGGCTATTGGGTTAATACCAATATGAGAATAAAAATATTTATCTTCTTTGGCAATGATTGTTTTGCGCAGGAGGGGAGATATTTCGTGCAATTCTGTCTGCATTCGCCATTTGTCGTCACTCGTCAGGTAGGCGTTGATAACCTCACCTTTGTTGTCGCTAATTACAGTTGAATATTCAACCTTGTCGGGCAGGGGAAAGAACCAGTTTAGTAAAAGAAAAAGGAGAAATATTGAAGCAACAGTTATACCCAGGCGCTTCACCAATCGCAACAGTTTGATTTTGGTTATTTGGAAACGAAATTTCACGACATCGTTTATTTAATCATGCCCTTAACAAAGATTTATCTTCCGTAATTTGCAAAAGGGGGTATCGGCATATTACCTTTCATTTAAATTCCCCCAATTTTTATGGACACTGACTTGTCCCGGCCGGTAAAAGAAATCCCTCCTTAGTTATTCGGCTATACTAAATTCAGTTTTCTTTTGTTGTCAAAAGAATCTCTGGCCATTTTTTTTGGTTCATCAAATTTCTTTAACTTCTCTTTCATAACTGACCTTAACCAACCGTTCTATGCGTATCAAACAAACTATGGCAACCATCCCGTTATTGATCGGGGTAGTTGCTATTTTTATTACTGCCTGCAGTAAAAATTCCGTATCACTGGCCTATACCAATGCGAAGGATGAAGTGCCTCAACTCGGCAATTTAGTTTTTCGTTTCAATAAGTCATTGGCAACCGATACTATGCTCAATGCATGGGATTCTACGGACTATGTTTCTTTTGAACCTAAAATCCCCGGTCGTTTTCGCTGGGAAAGTCCGGATCAACTGGTTTTTTCGCCCGCCGGTCCATTGAATCCTGCTACAAATTACAAGGCTACCATCAAGAATGCCGTACTCAAATACAGTAAGTATGATAAAGTATCGGGAACAGATGATATCCGATTCCATACGCCACCGTTAACTCTCGATCAAACGCAGGTGACCTGGGTAGGCGAATCCGGGACAACTGCCATACCTGAAATGGACCTGCTTTTCAATTACAGAATAAACCCCGAAGCGTTAAAAGAGAAATTAAGTATACAGGCTGATGGAAAAAGTATGGAGTATACCTTGATTACTGTTTCTACGGATAATAAGATGACACTCCGCATTCATGGATTAAAACAGGAAGACAGGGATGTGGAGGCCACCGTTACAATTGCAAAGGGCCTTAAACCTGAAAGCGGTACCAATGCTACTGATGCCGCTCTTACCAATTCAGTTACCATCCCATCACCATTCGTGCTATCCATCCAGCAGGTGGAAGCAGAGCATGATGGAGTTGATGGTATTGTCCGAATAGTTACCAGCCAGCAACTATCAGGCGAAAACCTCAAAGCCCATCTGACAATTGAGCCCGCAGTAGCTTTCACCGTAGAGCCTGCTGGAAATGGTTTTGCAATAAGAAGTGATAAGTTTGATGTAAATGAAGGTTACTCATTAACTATATTAAAAGGATTGCGGGGCCGCATCGGTGGTGAATTGAAAGAAGATTATAATGGTGGTATTGCTTTTGGTGAGCTCGAATCAAATATCAATTTTACAAACAGTAAGGCTGTTTATCTATCTCGCAACGGGGCAAAGAATATCGAGGTGCAATTAACCAATGTGCCCAAGGTGAAGCTTGTTGTTTCAAAAATATATGAGAACAACCTGCTGATGGCGCAACGGTATGGATATTATCCGCAGGAAACACGCGCACGCACTGCCAGCTATGGGTATGATGATGGAGGCGACGAAGGTTATTATTCAGAAGAATATTATGGCGGTTCCGCGGTGCTAGGCGACGTGATTTATGAAAAAGAGATCGACACCAGGAGCCTCCCAAAAAGCGGAGGCGGCCGTCTTTTGAATTTTTCACAATTCGAAGACAGGCTCCCGGAATTTAAAGGAGTGTACCATATAGTAATCCGTTCGACGGAAAATTATTGGGTAAAAGACAGCCGGTTTATTTCCTTATCCGACCTGGGCTTGATAGCAAAGGAGGGACAGGAAAAGATTTATGTATTTGCCAATTCAATAAAAACGGCTGCACCGCAGGCAGGAGTAAATGTATCTGTTTATTCATTGAATAACCAGTTGCTGGGAACTGCCAGCACCAATAGCGATGGAGTGGCGGAGGTGTTGTATTCGAAAAAGGATGTAGGCAATTTCAGTCCGGCAATGGTAATTGCGAAGACTGCAGATGATTTCAATTACCTGCCATTTAGTAATACCAGGATCAATACCTCCAGGTTCGATGTCGGAGGTAAGCGCACAAATCCCAGCGGCCTGGATGCTTTCGTAGTACCCGAACGTGATATTTATCGTCCAGGTGAAAAGGTAAACTTTGCTGTAGTTGTTCGCGACCGTGAATGGAAAAGTCCAGGTGATATGCCTTTGAAAATGAAATTTCTTATGCCCAATGGGAAGGAGTTGAAAACTTTTCGCAAAAACCTGGATGAACAGGGTTCGGTGGAAGGAAGTGTGGATATAGCCACTTCCGCAATTACCGGTAGCTATACTCTTGAAGTATATACCTCTAACGACGTGTTGTTGACGGCGAAGAATTTTTCGATCGAAGAATTTGTGCCGGACAGAATACGCGTAAATACAAAGCTTGATAGAGAGTCGCTGAAACCTGGCGAAGCGGCGACACTAAGCATTAACGCAGTTAATTTTTTTGGACCACCAGCGTCTAACCGTAACTATGAAACGGAAATACAGGTGAAGCAAAAATATTTTGCCCCCGCGAAATTTTCCAATTTTGATTTTAGCCTCGCAAATCAAAACAGTTTTTTCAGTAAGGAGGTGAAACAGGGCAAAACTGATGAACAGGGTAATGCAAACATTACCTATACTGTTCCTGCCATGTATGCCAATACCGGCGTATTGCAATCAAATTTTTATACAACAGTATTTGATGAAACGGGACGCCCGGTAAGCCGGGCTGCCTCTGCTGATGTTTATACCCAGGACGTGTTTTTTGGGATAAAAAGGGACTGGAATTATTATTATCCACTCAATCAACCTGTTCAATTTCACCTGGCGGCAGTAAACAAAAATGGTGAAGCATCGAATGGAACAGCACGAATAGAAGTGATCAAGCATGAATATCATACTGTTCTTTCAAAAAGCGGCAGCTATTTCCGGTATGAATCGCAGAAGCGGGACAAGCTGATGACCGAAAGCCAGCTTACTGTCGGTGCCAGCACGGTATATACATATGTTCCGCGGTCACCAGGTGACTATGAATTAAAAGTTTACCGCCCGGGATCATCAAATTATGTTAGCAAAACATTTTATAGCTATGGTTCGTATGGTGGAAACAATACTTCGTTTGAAGTAAGTAATGAAGGGAATGTAGACATCGAACTAAGTAAGAAGTCGTTTTTTACTGGCGAAAAATTGACTGCGTTATTCAAAACTCCGTTCAACGGAAAGATGTTGGTGACTCTTGAAACTGATCGTGTGCTGTCTTACCAGTATGTGGATGTTAAAAACCGGTCAGCGAGTATTGATTTTGATTTGAAGGGTGAGCATGTGCCGAACGTATATGTTACGGCCACCTTGATAAAACCACATGAAGCGTCGGATATTCCGCTCACTGTTGCACATGGGTTCCAGGATGTAAAGGTAGAAGAGAAGAGCCGCCGCATTGCAGTGGAAGTAGTGGCCAGGAAGCAGGTACGCTCAAAAACACATCAAAAAGTAACCGTAAATACAAAGCCCGGAAGTTATGTTACACTCGCGGCAGTGGATAATGGTGTATTACAGGTTAGTGATTTTAAGACACCTGATCCATACAATTATTTTTACCAGAAAAAGGCTTTGCAGGTTTCGGCTTTTGACCTTTATCCTTTGCTATTTGCCGAAGTACGGGCAAAACTGAGCAGCACGGGTGGTGACGCCGGCTTGGATATGAATAAGAGAGTGAATCCAATGCAAGCTAAAAGGATCAAAGTTGTCAGCTATTGGAGCGGTATACAAAAAGCAAATAGTAGTGGCCAGGCAAATTTTGAATTTGATGTGCCGCAATTTAGCGGTGAGCTTCGACTTATGGCTGTTGCATATAAGGATAATTGCTTCGGCGCAGCCGAAAATACAATCACGGTGGCCGACCCGCTTGTAATTAGTACAGCCTTGCCACGATTCCTTAGCCCCGGCGACACAGTGGTTGTGCCAATTACCCTAAGCAATACGACCGATAAGGCGTCACAAATTACCGCCAGGATAGCAACTACAGGTGCGGTAAAAGTAGTAGGAAGCAATAATCAATCGGTGTCAGTTAGTGCGAAGAGCGAAGGAAGAGCTGTATTTAATTTAATTGCTGATCCAGTAATTGGAACAGGAAGTGTGAAGGTAACTGCCGACGGCATGGGCGAGCAATTCGAGGATATGACAGAAATTTCCGTAAGACCTCCCTCCACATTGCAAAAAGTAACAGGCAGTGGATCGGTCGTTGCAGGAAATACTCAAAAGATAAATATTGGTTTGAGCGATTTTATTCCGGGCAGCGTGGAATATACATTGTCTGTTAGCCGTTCTCCGGCAATGGAACTTGCGGGACATTTGCGTTACCTGGTGCAGTATCCATATGGTTGTACGGAACAAACCATCTCGGCAGCTTTTCCCCAACTTTATTATGCAGATATGTCGGATCTGTTGCAATTGAACCGGAGAAACAAAACGAATGCAAATACCAATATCATCGAAGCTATTCGGAAAATAAAGATGCGGCAGTTGTATACAGGCGCTGTTACGTTGTGGGATGGAGAAGGAAAGGAAGACTGGTGGACGACGGTATATGCCGCGCACTTCCTGCTGGAGGCCAAAAAAGCTGGCTTCGATATTGACAATAGCTTGATTGAAACCATGCTTGGCTATCTCAATAGCAGGTTGAAGAGTAAGGAAACAGTCATGTATTATTTCAACCGGAACCAGAATAAAAAAATTGCACCGAAGGAGGTGGCCTATAGTTTATATGTGTTGGCACTGGCTAACCGTGCAAATGTGCCCGCAATGAACTATTACAAATCCAATCCTGCAATCCTTGCCCTTGACAGCCGTTACCTGCTGTCGGCAGCGTACGCAACTGCCGGGGATAAAAAATCATTTACATCAATGTTGCCAGCTTCGTTCAGTGGAGAGGAATCGGTGCCGCAAACAGGTGGAAGTTATTATTCAGATGTACGTGATGAAGCGATTGCGTTGAATGCACTTATAGATACGGATCCGGGTAATGGGCAGATACCGGTAATGGCGAAACATGTTGCGGATAAACTAAAAGCACGTTATTATCTGAGTACGCAGGAAAGAGCTTTCTCGTTCCTGGCTTTGGGTAAACTCGCCAAAGCGGCCAATGCTTCTACTGCAACCGCAGAAATAAGAGTAAATGGAAAAACGATTGCTAAAATCGATGGTGGGCAGTGGACGGGCGACACAAAAGCCTTGGGAGGGACAAATGTGGAGATTGTGACAAAAGGAAACGGTCGGTTGTATTATTCCTGGGTAGCTGAAGGCATCAGTGCGAGTGGAAGTTATAAGGAAGAAGATAGTTATTTGAAAGTGCGCAGGCGTTTTTATGATCGTCATGGAACTCCTCTTTCATCTCAAACATTTAAGCAAAACGATTTGATTATTGTGGGCATTACGTTGGAGAAATCGTACAGCGGTACGGTTGAGAATGTCGTGATCACCGATTTGCTGCCTGCTGGATTTGAAATTGAAAACCCGCGTACAAAGGAAATCCCCGGTATGGATTGGATAAAAGATGCGTCGACGCCAACATCTTTGGATGTGCGTGATGACAGGATACATTTTTTTGTTGATGCAAATAGCAACAAGCAGGTTTATTATTATGCGGTGCGGGCAGTGTCACCAGGGCAATACAAGCTAGGGCCGGTTAGTGCCGATGCAATGTATAATGGCGAATATCATTCATATCATGGGGCAGGGACGATTAGAGTTATACAGTAAGTGTCGATTACACTAAGTAGATAATAGTGAACAGATAATAGATAATAGTGGTTTTCATTTGCAGACTCCTGTGTTATCGACAATAGTTATTTAGGTAGAAAAGGTTTCACGCGGCGATCGCTACGAAATCGCAGCGTGCGCTGCGTGAGATCTTTCGTTTCACAATAAGTTCTTCGAATAAAGCCCACTATTATCTGTTAAACTATTATCTCAAACTAAATTCTGGGTTGTTCCATAATAGCTTTTGCCAATCGATTATCTCTCTTATAAATATCATCGCGGAAATTTAGTTTGCCCTCACGATCTACCCACGCTGTGAAATAGGCAATAAATACGGGTACGGTTTCCTTTAAAGTAAAATACTGTTCCTTCCCGCCATTCATGGCTTTTGTTATTTTATCATCGGTCCATTCAGGATAATCGCGTAATAGCCATTTCGCAAGATCCTTTGGTCGACTAACCCGGATACATCCGTGACTAAAAGCTCTTTTGTCTTCCTGGAACAAACTTTTTGCTGGAGAATCGTGCAAATAAATATTATAACTATTGGGGAAAAGAAATTTTACCAGGCCTAATGAGTTGGAAGGTCCGGGTTTTTGCCGTACAGCTCCGCCATTCCATTCCATATTGTGATTGCGCAGGTAATTTGGATTTCTTTTCATGCCGGGTAGCACTTCATTTTTCAAAATGCCGGGAGGCACATTCCAGTATGGACTGAATACTACATACTTTAACTGGCCACTAAAGATCACGGTTTCATGTACTGCTTTTCCAACCACCACTTCCATGCTCCATAAAAGTGAATCGCCATTGTATGCATGCAAAGCAAATTCGGGAATATTAACTGCCAGGTAAGGCACGGAAGGTTCGGCCGGCAACCACCGACAGCGCTCCATGTTGACGATCACCTGCTCTATTCTTTTGCCTATAGGGTAATTGATTTCTGTAAAAAAGCTGGCACCTACTATTCCATCTTGTTTTATGCCGAGACGCTGTTGAAAAGCTTTAATTCCATTAAGCATTGACGTATCGAATACGACACTTTTATTGTCTTCTGGTATGTCGCCCAATTGAAACAGCCGTTGGCGCAATGTTGCAATCACAGACGAAGAATCGCCAATGGCATATTTCTTTTTGTCGGGAGTAATGTTAGTCCATCCGCCACTGGCTTCTATATCCCTGTACTTCTTTAGATAATTTTTCAGTAAAGCGTATTGCCGGTAAACGGGTTCTTTTGCTACAAAGGCATCACCGTCATAAAGTAGGGAATCCATTAGTTGCACAAGGTTTACTTTACGACGGGGCAGATTCCATTCCAGCGACCTTGACTCTTCTTCACTAAGTCCCTGCCATGCTATTTGTGCATAAGAGAAATACTGAGCTGTAAGCATTAATTCGGCAGAGGTGTTGGGAGCTATGTTATTCGTCATGCCCTGTAAACTATCCATCACAACGGTAAATGAATCGCGGTAGGCGAATTTATCCGGTAAGCCTTCGTCATTGATGTTGACGATCCGGTTGTAGAGATTTCCTGCCTGTTCAATCAGTCCTTTGCTGTCGTACCATGCATAAGCATAATTGCGCTGCCTGTAAAAAGACTTCAGATCATTTTCAAACTTTTTAAATGCAGGATAGCGCGACACAAAACCTGTTAATGCGCTACTATCAAAATGTAAGATTGTTTGACTGCTGAATCCACCTGGTATAGACGCATCCTGTATCTCTTTCTGTTTTATAGCGATGCTGTCTGTTTTGTCCTTTGAAGGTTTGTTTTGGCCGTTCTTACATGCTGAATGCAATACCGCAAATAGCAGGCAGTATGCAACAATGGGGAGGCGGGTCATAAAAGAATTTTTTGGATAAGTGTTGAGAACGCAATGTATCATGCGTAAAAAAAAATCCTTCCGGTAAGGAAGGATTTTAAAAGAACGATATTAAATATTGTGATTAATAATCGCTGTTGTAGCCACCACGGTCACGGTTGTAACCGCCGCCGCCGCCGCTGCCACCTTTCTTGTAGCCGCCGCCACCGCCGCCACCTTTGTAGCCGCCGCCACCGCCGCCGCTACCGAAGCTTCTTTTCTTGAAGCCACCGCCGCCGCCGCCTTCAGGCTTTGGACGTGATTCATTAACAACAATGTTACGGCCGTCTACTTCAGTACCGTTCAGTGCTGTTATGGCTGCCTGTGCCTGTTCGTCATTGGCCATTTCAACGAAACCGAAACCTTTGCTACGGTTAGTGAATTTGTCTAAAACGATTTTGGCTGATACAACTTCACCGTGTGAAGCGAATAAATTTGAGAGATCCTGATCCTTCAGGTTCCAACTCAGGTTTCCTACGTAAATGTTCATTTTACTGAATTTTTATAAAAACAAATAAGTGCCAACAGTAACAGTAACCAATGAACATTCACAGGACTTGTGAGAAACGTTCAGGACTTTTGAAACTGTAAAGAACACCAAAACAATACAAAATAAGGTATTTTTCCC
>CBFGYO010000089.1:0-16474 GCA_965652975.1 uncultured Chitinophagaceae bacterium
GGGAAATAGTTATCAGATTACAGTTAACCGATAAATCAATATTGTAGAGCGTTAATGGTCCATACCCGTATGTAGCAAAGTCACAACCCGCTCCAAAAGAATGATAGTTATAATAAGTATAGCTCGGGTAGAACGTTATTGTATAATTGCCTGGGGATACACTTCCAAGATATCCGTACCCACCATAGCTGCTATACACCGAAAAATAGAATGATTCACCAGTAGAATTGTTGTAAAACTCGATATTGCCATATTCATAACCTGAAACATAATAGTTATAGTATAAATCAATTGACGAACTTCCGCAAGTACCATAAGTATTGGCATAGGCCTGGCCATTTGCATTAATCTCATTGAATGCCAACTGATCTGCAGCCGCCTGGCTACTAGTTGAACTATAGGCACCTGCTGCAACAGTGTAGGTAACACTACTTCCAGTATATCCCGGGGGACAATCATTTTTAACAAATGAGCCGCTTTGTAGTGAATTGTAATAAGTGTTAGCGGGACATTCGTCGCTTGGGCCCACATCAGACCAACGCGTTTGCTGGTATGAGGAGCTATTGGGATTCATATCAGTTTCCAAAACAAACATGTGTGGAGGAAGATTTCCGTTAATGCTCTGGCAATAATATGCGGCACCTTCCAGCCACGTCCAATCAGGATTTGTGTCAATAGAACAAACTGCATGTGCAGGATCATTTGCATATGCCTGGGAATTTGCCAGCAGATCATCCATGGCCTTGCTGTCCGCATCTGCCTGAGATATTAAAGAGTTATATCTTCCGGCCGGAACGGTATAAGTAACCGTCCCGCCAATGTAACCGGGGCCACAGTTTTGAGTAGTTTCAGTACGGGATTGAAGCGTATTAAAATAAATAAAATGGCAGCTTGCGTTACTATTAGCATATGCCTGGCCATTTGTCTGCAAGTCGATTTCAGCCTGTGCATCAGCGTCCATTTGACTAATCACCGAAGTATAACGATTCGCAGGAACCGAAAATGTTACTTCGCCACCAATGTAGCCGGGTCCACAATTGTTTCTTGTGAAAACTTCTGAAATATGATTATTGTAATAAGTTGTGGGGCAACCATTTTGTTTTATTGGAGACACATTATTGTACTCATACATTTTAAGAATATTCCTGTTCTCATCTTTTTCGAAAAGAATTCTTCCCAATTTGTCATATTCAAAGTATGTACACCTGCTACTGGCATCACATTCCGAGGTCTTGCCCACCAATGGATCATAAGTTACGGTGCGCATTCTTGACATTTTTGGATAAAGTCTTAACTCATCCAAAGTGCAATTGCCTGTTATGGAAATGGAACTTGTACCCTGGGCAATTTCATATTCGTAATAGGTAAATCCATTTCTTGTTGGAGCGTTTTTAATTTGGGAAGCTCCCCCGCTTACTGACACACTGCTATTCGAGGCCCAGAATGAAAGCGTGTAGGGCTTATTTGCATTCAGCGAACTGGAAATTGAATTAGAAGCGGTGAAAGCTAAACTCCGGTCTCCGGTTACCGACTGGCTGACGTTCGAGATCGGTCCATTTATTGTCCAACCGCCATAATTACTTGTCTCGAAACTGGTATACGAACAGTAATCAGTCAATGGGTCAGCATTGATGACAGATGCCACTACATACTTCTCGTTGTAATCATAAATATTTACAACCTGGCGATTACTTTCATCTTTGATACCTATCAGGTCACCGCCAGCATTGTAGGTGAACGTCTGCGGTTGCTTATAGGTTGGATTAAGTGGATGTGCCGGCAAAACATATTCGTGGAAGTTCATGACCCATCCACCACCGGGTTGCTGGATTAGTTGTGGTTGCGGTTTGTCAAATCTTTGTTCAAGAATTCGATAAGGCTTGATATCGCCATTGCTGAGCTGGGCGAATTCAGTGACCTTCTCCCCAGTGTAAAAGGTGCCATCTCTGTAAAAAGCACTAACAGTTGATATGGGGGTTTCAACAATGTTGGCATTATTAAGCAGTGTCAGCACACCTGCATCATAAATTGTTGGGGGCTGGTTAGGCCCGTTGTATACAGAATAGGAATGATACTCTCCACTATACTTTATTTTCTTGCTTTCAACTGTGCCATTGCTTTCTGTTCTTGTTATTAAATACGGTAAATAAAGCGCATTATATAAATACTCTGTTGTTGTTTGCAATACCTGGCTGGGATTGCTTTCACCGTAAATTCGTTCATGAGTTTTCCTTAATTCAGTTCGTCCGGTATATAGACTGTATATATCAACTTGTAAATCGCTATTGGATGAAGTAATATAAGAGGACGGGTTATTATATTGGTTTTGATCAGCCCAATGTGTATTTCTTTGCGATGCACTTTTAAGAACAAAACATTTACATGATTTACTATTTAGTGGTTTTTTGGCTTTGGGATAACAGGGAATTCCATGACCACAGCCTCCATCTATTTCGTCGTACACATACTCGTTAATGGTTTCTTTTACCAGCGTTCCCCCGGCCTTGTATACCTGTGTTTTCTTTGGCAAACCATATGCCCAGGGAGCAAATCGTTGCTTGGCGGAAAATACCGGGTTTGATTGTACCCAAATGGGGTAATCCTCATCACTCGTAAATTCATGAACCGTTTTCCCGATTGTACCCGGATTTTCTACAACTTCTACCCGCTTGAATTGTGCAGGAAGTGGGGCAACTCCATTCATGTCCGAGTTGTAATAGATCGTATAATATCGATCCCGTTGCTGACTACCAATGCAGGTAATTGCAAGTGTTACTAATCCACAAACAACATCAACAACAACTGCTACAATAGCCAGAGGGGTAGGTCCTAAACATAATGTTACCACATCTACAATAGTGGAAACGACACTGATAATACCCAAAACCGGAGCGGCAGATTCCATGAACTTTTGAAATCCCGTTAAATCAATGGCCTGTTGCTGAAATTGAATACCTGGGTATTGGAATTTCCAATAGCAACATCCAAAAGGTGCGCAACTCCAGGTCCAATGATATGCCTTATATTCCGGTTGATAATGATTCATGCCGGAAATTGAATTGACGGGCATTTCCAACCCCCACAGTGATGAAGCGCTGCCGGGCCCATTCATAACATAATTGTATGTCGTAATAATGGGGTTAGAACAATCATTTGAATGACCACCATCCGTAGTGCGAGTCTGACTAACCTGCACTCCGCCGACATTTCTGGAAACGCCGCCTAATATTCCTACGTTTTGTCCATATAGATAGCTTAGTGATCCGCCGGTTGGATACACGACTTGTTTTAATAAGCCATTTTTAGCATAGCCTGGTTTGGCACTAAGGTAAACACCAGATTGACTCTGATTTAAGAAACATAGTCCTTTTAATTGATTATTATTTAAACTGGTAATAGATACGTCTAGCGGTATGGTAGCTCCATTATAAGCTACACTATTATTGCCATTGTAAAATCCCCATATATCTTTTGCGTAAAAGAATGGAGGTGGTACAAAATCGTCGCCGTTACCAGAACCCAGGTAATAGTCAAAGATGTAGGGTGCAGTATCTTCCTTAAGATCCACTCCAATTTTTTGAACAGATTTTAAACAAAGCCGTGCTGATTTTTTTTGAAAATTAGTTACAGGTTTACCGTAGCGGCTTCGGATAATATAGGTCGTATTAAGAATATACCTGGAAAGGCTTCTTCCCTGATAGGCAAAGTCCACCGATGAAAGTACTTTGTCTCCTTTAAGGTCTACCCTGTCGCTGCCATAAGTAAAAGATGCGGTATGTCCATCAGGATAACTTATGGAAGAAATTGAAGGAGACTGCGTAACGGAAGTTTTATGAGAGATTATCGTATACTGAGTTCCGTTGGTATAAGTGTTGTATACTATATCCTGTCCTGCAATGTTGTTTATGTTTCGCATTACATAGTTGAAATATATTTTCCGGTGCGTTAGGCCGTCTTCGATTTCTGACAGATACCAGCTACCAATTATCCAGGGATTCGTGATTTGACCGTTGTCGAAGCCGGCCTGGTGATAAACATTCCCGTTTTTGAAATCGGGTTGTCGCTGCATATATGTAAGACTGGCATCACAATAGTTAGCCTGCAACACTTTTGCAAGACCGTGGCGGGCGAATTTATAAATTACACCATCCACATCTGTAATAGTAAATGAAGTGATATCAGTTCTGATTCCCTGATTAATTAAACTAGCATCCCTTTGAAATGTGATTTTCATTTTGGTATCACCCAACGATTGCGCCACACCGATATTGGAGGGATCCAAAACAAACATTCCTGATTTACCATTAAACTGGAAAGAGAAATAATCAAGCTGTTTATCCTCTGCGACTATATTGCGTTGGCTATAAAGTTGGTTTCGCCATCCATAAATGGGATACCGCGTTAAAGCATTGGGACAACCCTGTGAAGCTGGCACGGTAGCATACAATATCCCGGGAGGATACCGGGAAAGGTCATACTCTGTTCCATTTCCGTTTCTTGCTACCTGGTCGTCCGGCTCTCCTACCTGCATCCTTACAATTGCTCCTCCCGCAATGAGACTCCAGCCCTGGCCTACGCTGGATGGCAGGTCATTTACCTTTAAACCGTTGCCCGAACTATAATTTAAAGCAACGACTGAATTTAGCCGGCTTTTATGATCCTGCCAGCTAAACATCGGCACAGAAAATACCGCACTCCCTGTTTGTAAATTGACCTGGCAAAACGACTTACTAAAGAAAAACAATAGAATGACTAAGCAATAAACACGTTTTGGCTGCATAACAGTACGTTTAATACTTGTGGTTATTTTAAACTCCCGCTATAATTTTTTTCAAAAAGTATATCCTAACCGAAATAAAACAGGATTCGTCTGAGGTCTTTGAGAATAAGAAAGAAAATCCCACAGCAACTTTAGTTGAGCCTTCTTCATGAATTTTGATTTCAATGAAATGATCTTACTCACACCAATTAATCCGCTCTGTTGCCACGCATGTAGATCCTTCAACTGCTCAATTGTTTGAAAAACGCTTCGGTAGTTTTGTTCATAGCCCCCACTCATCCAGAATGAACCTTTGATCTTTAAATCAAGGAAACTTCTCACACCGATTCCCTGGTTAGTTATCCGTATATGATCAAAACGACCATTGCCCCACCCGATCTTATAACTTCCACCGATGCCGACAGTGCTTTGATCATTTAATCGGTATGCTATGTAAAGTCCGATATCAGTTGTGGTGGGGAAAAAGCCGCTGGCCCTCTGATTTTGCAAATCCATTTTAAATTCAAACCTTTTAAAAAATGGTTTTGTCTTTTGTGTGTTTACTTTAAAATCAGGCATGTCAAAATCGTCACCTAAACCTTTTGTTAATTGTTCAAGCTTACTCCTTACATCATTGATTTGTGACTGAACATCATTTATATTACCCTGCAATTGAGACATTGGGTTAGAGCCGCCTAATCCTGCCTGTTGCAAGAAATTGCTCACCTGTGTGCGCGTTTGGAGACTCGGAAAACCGTTGGTTGGTGATACGGGATTAGGACTGCCGGACGAACCCGGCGACGGGAATAAAGATGCCAAGAAACTGTTCTTCTTCATGAAGTCACGGTATAAAGAAGTTTTGCTAAGTAACTCAAGCGCTTTTCTCTCAATTTTCTTTTCATCTTTCAGCATCTCTTTATATTCGGTAACCTGCTGCTGGTAATAAAATACTGTTTTATTAATTTTTGTCCATTCTTTTACCAAACCAAACCGCTGTAGCTGCTGTTTCAAAAACTGCTTGCGTTCCTGCAGGAATTGCTGAATTTCTTCAGCTTTATGCAGCTCGTTTTCAAGTTCATTTACTTTAGATAATGCTTGATCTAATTTTCCTTTAGCATCCTTAACGGAGGCCAGGAACTGTGGATTATTTTCAAAAAATTTTAATGAAGTCGCAAGCGTATCAAGATTTGAAAAGTACTGCGCGGGTTTGCCGGGAATGCGGATTTTTTGTTTTAATTGATTGTATTTATCACTGACATTTGCAAACAGTGCATTTACGGCGGTAGAATCGATCTTTGAAAGCTTTTGTTTAATCCTCATTTCCTGCTGCTGCAATTTGGCTATAGCTTTCGCAGATTTCTTATCCAGGCTCTTACTCAAATAATCTGCTTTGGCTGAAACTCTGTCAATGTAATCGGTGCTTATGGCTCGTATATCTTTTGTAAATACACTATCCTGTGAAATTGACGTGGAATTAAAGTATATAACTGCTACACATAGAAGTAGCACCTTGTGGTAAGTTACCTGCATGAGCAGACGTTTTGGTTCTGAACAATATTTGTTTCAGTCCTATATACCTACAGTATATAAACTAACCAGTTACTTAACGAGGAATATTCATTTTTTTGTCCCGGAGAATTTAAAGCAGCGAAGAATCTTATTGCCTATCGTTTTAATAAATCCAATTTGAATTTATAAAGTAAATTTAAATTTCAAAAAAAATTTTTGTCACTAAGTGAAAGCACTTAGTAGTTAAATAAAAATAGTGTACCCATGACATTTATAAGTAGAAAAACTTAATTCAATAAATAATGGGTTTGCTAATACAAATCATTTGCTTAATCATTTCCAATATTTTACAACCTTCATTAAGCCACTACGTCTGGGAATTTCATGAGGCATACAATCCACCTATATTTACACTTTTTGATAATAAAAGAATGGAAGGGAATGTTGTTTTTATTCGTCTAAAAAACTAATTTCTTTACAACCTGCCCTCATCAATTAATAAAAGCTAACTAAAAGGCTATCCTAAATACACCGACATGATTAAGCTAAATATTTTTCACAAGGCACTGAGCATAATCCTGATAATGCCATTTAACTATTTATATGCTCAAACTGTTTATATCCGGGCCGAAAATGTGCAAGTAAAAGCTCCGGTAACTTCTGCCCTGGTGGAAAAGACTCTGCAATGCCTGAATACCATTTTCAATTCAGTCGAATTCAAAGATTCACTGGAGAAATATGATTTTGTATGTACTAATAAACCCGACATCTGCGACACATCCGGAACAATAAAAGGCTCACAGGTATACAAAGATTTAATTAAGTCAGATACAATTACTATTAACATAAGAGTCAAAAAATTAAAAAACCCATGGAAACGATCAATTTCAAAAACATTGGGTGAAACTCCGCCGTCGGGCAATACAATTACTACCTATACCTGGTGGCTGGAGACTGACACAGATACGTTACTTGCCGACTATACCGCACATATAGGACATGAAATATTTCACACAAAATACTTTCAGTATATTCATGACCCTGAATATGGCAGCAAAGATTTTGTGAATGATAGAGACGTCACCTATAAAATAGACGATATTTTGGAAGCATTAATTAGGAAATACTGTAAGTAGTGAAATTGCAGCTGAAATCATATCACATAAGTAAGAACATTCGTTCCCGCTTTACAGCGTTATCCACGCTGGCGATTATAACCGCGTCTGTATTCGTAATATTACCTGCATGCAACAATAATGATTCAAGCCATATATCGGACGATACAACATTGGCAAAGCCGCAGGTTGATACTCTTAAAAAAGGTACTGAGCGAAAGGTATTAATTGAACAGCTACAACAACTCCAGGCAATATTGGCGTCGGGCAATAAAGAAAAAATAGCGGATATTTTTACCTTCCCGTTAGCGGACACGACAGTTGGCATTTTCATTGACAACGATACCTTTAATGAAGAATGGAAAAAAAACGGCGGCAAAACAACCAGGACTATGTTCCTTCGCTTTTTCCCACATATTGCAGCATCACTTTGGTTGGAAGAAATAAATAATCTCTTTAAATACAGCAAACTGGAAAACCTGCTATACAAAGACACTCTTCGCAAGGAAGTACTCAACAAAAAAAATCCCTGTTCCAGGTTTTACGATACTACAATCGAAGGCGATCGCGTAACGTTCTCTGTAGGTACAGATGTGAATGAAAGTTATAACAGCACATCAGGCCAGGAAAATTCGTCTGAGTATTGTGAATTTGTAATGTGGTGGGTGTTCAGGTTCGATGGGAAAAAATTAAACCTAGAAAAAATTCATGGTGCGGGTTAGATGTGCTCATCCGTCAATTCACCAAAAACCAGGTATATTGAACCTTACCGCTTGATACAACATAATTATGAAAAAACTATTTCTTTCAATTTTCCTGCTTTCCACTCTTGTCAGTTTTGCACAAAAACAAAAAACCCTCCTCGCTATCTTTCCCCATCCTGATGATGAATCGGCCATTGCCGAGGTGCTGGTAAAATATGGTTCGATGGGTTATAAAGTGCAACTAATTATTGCGACAGATGGGAAAGACGGAACAAGGGTGACAAAAATTCCTGCGGGCGACTCACTCGGAAATCTGCGGAAAGAAGAAACCAGGTGCGCCTGTAAAATAATGGACATTGCAGCACCGGTTTTTCTCGGCATCGAAAGATTGGACACCAAAATCGGTGTAGGGAAATACTTCAGGGAGCATAAAAAATTATTAGATACACTTAAAGTAATAATTCCTGCGATCAATCCTGATTTCATTCTCACATTCGGACCAGATGGAGACACGCATCATGCGGAACATATCGTAACCGGCGCTACCGTTACTGAATTATTGCTACAGGAGGGCTGGGTAGAAAAATATCCGTTGTATTATCTAACCTGGACAAAAAAACAATCTGAAAACTTTATGGAGGAACTGGGCTACGTGGATGAACAATATTTCAATGTAAAGGTGGAATATAGCCAGGAAGATGAAAACAATGCCTTGCAGATAATGCCCTGCTATGCTACCCAATATACTCCCGACGAAATAAAAGAAGATTACCAAAAGAAAATAATTGACAAATCAAATACCACTTATTTCAGACGGCTTGTTGTGAAAAAGGGAATGCAAAATGGTTTCTAGATATGCGTTTATTCCATGCCCCGAGTATAATTAATTGTACGGGGATATCCTGTGTTTCTTTGGTATTGCTCCCTATCTATCATTTGTCGTGATACATAGACTTGACTTCACAGACTGCTTTTACGATACGCGGATACAAAAAGCCTTTATTTCACTTTTATAACTTTTGAAGAATAACTTCCCGTGGTGATGATAAATCCCGATACATTGTTTTGCGCGTCGAATGTAAATTGCTGATTGGCCCACTTTGCTTCGAGCATGAAAAATTCATCGCGTGCGGTAAAATAAAGTCTCCAGCGAATGGGTGATTGCGGATCTTTTAAATAGAGTTGCCCATTTTCATAGATTATGGTGGGCCCGATGTCGGCACCTTCAAACTTGTAATCTCCCGCATACTTTTTTAAAATATCGGGCGATACAGTTTTAATTTTTTTAGGAATGTAATCATAAAAGTTTTTCCATCCGTACACCGTAGCTACGGAGTTAATAACTTCAGCTATGAAGTCAGTCATATCCGAATTGGCAAGTACGACCACTCCCTTTCCTCCATTGAAAGACCCATAATACTGGCTACTATAGCCAGGATTCAGTCCGCTATGCTGAAAATACAGTTCACCTTTTTTATCTGTGATAAAGCAACCGAAGGCAACATTCGTTTCAGGGAGATATGGAGTCAACATCTTCTCTACCATTTCCTTTTTCAATACCTTATTACTTTTGTTTTTTAACGAAAGCTGCATTTCAATGATGAATTTGGCGAGATCTGCAGCAGTAGACCAGGTGGCACCGCCACATGCTTCTTCGGTGAACCACATATATTTCCCGCCCATCGGCTTAGCGTCAAAGCGGTACCCGGTTGCAAAGTTGGAATTAAGTGGATGCGTAGAAAAAGAAGTATGCGTCATCCCCAGCGGCAGGAAGACTACTTTTTTCAAATAGTTGGCATACTTTATTTGCATTACATCCTCCAGTAGCACCTGTGAAATCATGATACCTCCTCCTGAATATTCCGATTTGATACCAGGTTCAAATTGGGAGCGCACCGGCGGATTGTTAGCAGGTGATTGACCATTCAACGTTTGGAAAATAGTTGGAAGAGGCGAACCCCATGCATACCCATCAAATCCGTGCACGGTAAGTCCTGCTGTATGGCTGAGAAGATGGGCCAGCGTAATTTTTTTCCCCTTCGAAATAGAATCGTAGGGAAATTTCCACCGCTTTAAGTAAGTATTAATATCCCTGTCCAGTGATACTTTTTTGCTTTGTACAAGGGTCATTTGTCCAGCCGCGTTTAACGACTTGGCTATCGATGCTACCTGGAACTGGGTATTCCCTGTTATGGGTTTTTTGAACGCTGTATCGGCCCAGCCGTAAGATTTGATCCAGGCAACCTGGTAGTTATCTATAACCGCAATGCTTACACCATTCACATGCAGATCTTTCATACGTCCATAAATATTCCAGTTCACGGAACTATCCAGTTTGACCCAGGAGATCAAATTATTTTCGACCATTCTTATTTTTGCTTCGGTGTCTTTACTATCACCTGGTTTTTGCGCCAAGGTGTTAAGGCCGAAAAAGATTAGCAGAATCGTTATATAGATTTTCATAATAGGTACGTTTATTTTTTTAATAAAGGGTACTTTTCAAAATAGTAGGCGACATCTGCAGAACGGATATACTTATTTTTGAAGTATTCGAAAACGTCGGGAGCCTGCGGGATGTTGTTGACTAATAGTTGGTGCGTAGTTAGATAGTAGGACTTTACTTCGTCGGCAATATAACCTTTACTGGTAATCTCATTCAGTATTTGCATCTTCGTTTTTTCGATAATGGCAGCTTTCCTTGCTGCTTCGTTTTTTTGTCGCTGCCGGATAACTTTGGATAAACGATCAACAACGTCCTGGTGTTCCGTCAGCTCGTCAAGAGGAATTTGGGTACCATTGATAGTGAGCTCCGGCACCAGGTCGCCGATCAACACCAGCTTTATTTTTTGACCGTTGATTACTTCCTGCGCCGTGCAAAACAGCGTGTCGATTGGGCGGGTAGTATCGACGGCGTCAGCGGAAATAGTTTTACTGGTTTGCGCCAGGGCCGCCAACTGTAGGTGTACCGAAACCATGGTAGTAATGAAGAATCGCAGGGATAATTTTAAATATTGCATATGTGTTTGTTTCAGGTAAAACTATCGGCGCCGGAGGTGCAGGCATGTTTAGTTTATCTTTATAAAAGGTTTTGAAAACCTTTTTTTCACGTGATATCTACTTAAAGAGGTGATTACTAGAAGGCAGCGGGGGAAGGCAGGGATGAAATTGTTTGAATAAATTACTATGTTTGGAGCGTTAGATAAGCTGTACCATGGAGGAGTCATTTTATATCAACAATCGTTTTTTTATTAACCCTGTCCGGAACACGGTAACCGACCGCGATAAGGATGAAGAAAACAGGATCGAGCCGCGACTGATGTCCCTCCTTTGCCTCCTTGCGGCGGACCCGCGACGGGTGGTATTGCGCGAAACACTGATTAAAAAAATCTGGGATGACTATGGCGGTGCCGATGAAGGACTAAACCAGGGCATTTCCTTCCTGAGAAAATTGTTAAACGATACGGATAAAAAACTGATTGAAACAGTTCCAAAAAAAGGGTATATACTCAACGCAGACATATCACGGGATTCCAATCCCGTACCGGTGGACAGCCAGGATGTCCCTACCCTCCCGAAAAAAAAACCTGTCCACTTGTTAGTGATGATGGCCGTGTTGCTGGCGATAGTTATAGTGGCGGTCGTTATGCGCAACCAACCTGAACAATCTGTGTCACCCGACGTTGTCAATCCTCAACAAGTTGGGGATACGCAAAGTGTCAATTCAGGCGCAGATTTAAGACCAGATCTGCAACAAAAAAACGATACTGCGGTTGGCGATTCTCAGCCACGGTGATGGGAGAAGCGGTACTTAAATCCATTTATACAAATTTATTCCGTTCTCAAACTTTTTACCGGATTAGCAATAGCCGCTTTAATTGCCTGGAAACTTACAGTGATCAACGTAAGTAATAAAGCAATTGATGCAGCCGCGCCGAATATCCACAATGAAAGCTGTATACGATATGGATAATTTTCCAACCAACTTTGCATAAAATAATAAGCGATCGGTGAAGCAACCAGCAATGAAATAAATACGAGAAGCAAAAACTCTTTAGATAAAAGTCGCCAAACGTTAATTATCGAAGCGCCCAGCACTTTCCGGATTCCGATTTCTTTCGTCCTTTGTTCAGCAACAAATGACGCAAGTCCAAACAAACCCAGGCATGAAATAAAAATAGCAAGAACAGCGAAAAAACCTGCCAGCTTTGCAATACGTTCTTCAGTTGCAAATTTTGCTGCATATTGCTCATCTACAAATTTGTATTCGAATGGCGCTGCCGGATTGTACTTCTTAAAAATATCTCCAATTTTGCTCAATGCAGCACTGGTATTGTCATGTGATGTCAACTTAATATTAATAACAGTTACAGCGTTATGATTAAGTGTAAAAAATGTTGGTTTTACAGACTCAAAGGGAGATCCCTTAATTATGTTGTTTGTGACCCCGATTATTTTATACTCCCTGCCACCAAATCTAACCACTTCATTTAAAGGTTCTTTAAAACCCATCAACTGTGCGGCTGCGTAATTCAAAATCATTGCAGAAGAATCGGAGATAAATTCTTCAGAGAAATCTCTTCCCTGTACGATTTTCCAACCAACTGTCTTACCAAAATCGTGGGTTATTGCTGTGGACATTAACAGAGGGTGCAGGTCTGGCGACTTGCCTCTCCAGGATATATTAGTTGTGCCGCCATAATCAGCTACCAGCGAACCGGAGGACTGCGAAACATTCTCTACTACACCTGTGTTTAATAAATCAGACTGGATTGCCTGGTAATGGACTTTCAGATCAGGTGTGTTCATATTAACCTCAATAAGATCACTCCTATCATACCCGGTCGGTCGGTCCTTAGCAAAATTGATTTGACGAAATACAACAATGGTTCCAATCATCAACACAACAGAAATACTGAATTGAAAAATCACTAATACTTTTCTCGGTAATGACGCGAAACGGCTGGCCTTAAACCCTCCCTTCAATACTTTGAGAGGTTGAAATGATGAAAGATATAATGCCGGATAACTTCCAGCTATTAATCCCGTAATGAAACAAAAAGAAATTGCAACTAACCAGAAATAAGGATTGGTCCATAAAATATTCATGTTTTTATCTGCAACCTTATTGAAGAAGGGTAATAAAGCTTGTGTGATGATCAAACTTAGTATCAAGGCGATAAAGGATATCATCAGCGACTCGCTAAAGAACTGACGAGCCAGTTGACTTCTTACCGAACCGAGCGTTTTGCGAATGCCTACCTCCTTAGCTCTTTTTTCGCTACGGGCTGTGCTGAGGTTCATAAAGTTGATGCAGGCAAGTAACAGCACGAAAATGCCGGCGACGCCGAAGAGCCGAACCAATTTTATCAATCCTCCATCATTTACGCCGTTTTTAAAATCGCCCCGAAGATGCCATTTGCTCATAGGATGAAGAAAGAATTCTGGCTTGTATGCCGGCGGATCTTCCCTCTTCATTCGTATATCCCTGATTTTAGCAGACACATTGTTGAAGTCCGCCCCTTCTTTTAACTGTGCAAATATTTGAAATGAGTTTTCATCCCATTGCGTTGATGCACGGTTAGCATAACCATCCATTGTAGTAAATAATTTCCACGAAGCCAGAAAGAAGACATCTTTGAATGAACTGTTTCCAGGAAAATCTTTAAATACGCCAGTAACTTTTACATCGGTTTTATTATCTAACCTGATGATTTTATTCAACGGATCTTCTTTATCGAAAAGTGCTTTTGCCAGTGAATGGGAAAGAATGATGGAATGCATTTCTTCTAAACCATTGTATGATCCGGCAATCATCTCCGGCGTCATCATTTTCGGAAAATCTGGTTCTGTATACATTCCGGTTCTGGAAAGCTTTTTATCCCCGGATGCAAGAATAACATCACGATTGTATGTTGACACACTTACAGCTTCAAACTCGGGATATTTGCTACGAAGTTCATCAGCAAGCGGAACAGGCAATGAATTGAAGGACGACTTCTCCACATCAAACTTTACAAATTGCCAAAGCTGCCCGATACGATCATGGTTCTTATGATATTTATCAAATGACAATTCATCCCAAACCCATAAACCAATGATCATCGTTACTGCCATGCCTATGGCAAGCCCGCCAATGTTGATGAAAGAGTAGAGCTTACCTTTTTTCAGATTTCGCCAGGCAATTTTGAAATAACTTTTAAGCATGATTGAAGAATTTGTTTTGGTGTCAAATTTTTATTGGCTCTTTCCGGATGGCTTGAACTTGGAGCTCTATGCAATTTTGAAATATTGTAGATGGGTTATGGGTGAACAAAGCATTTTACATTTCCATTTAAAACCATGCCACCGTGATAATCAATTGATTGACCGAAGATTAAACAATATGGGGTGTACGATAATGTTCGTTTTTGATACATCGATTGACTCAATTCCAGACACTTGTAACAGACTGTAAGAAATAAATTGAAACATCGGCTATTTCCTATACGGGATACTTATTCTGAAAAAATTCTAAGTTCTACATGTAAAGTCAAGGGTATCGTATCCCCTGTGTAAGAACGAATAGTGTGTCAGAATTTTCTGAATGTCTCCTCATATTGAATCCAGTTACTCGTATAATTAACAGCCAGGTAAATTAAGAAGTGGAGATTAAAAATTTGCTCAGTTTTTTTAATAAACATATTATAAAAACAAAAAAAATCCCTTCAAATTTCTGAAGGGATTTAAATATTTTACCGGGATTTGATCACCCTGGTTTTCGTCCAGGTATCATGCCAGGGATTTCCACCAAAGGCACTCAATGGTTCAAATGGAACCAGGCGGGATAAAGTACGTAAGAGAGCATCCCGGAACGTGAGTGGCAGTCCGTCTTCGCGGATAGCACGCGTGCCGGTAACTAATTTTCCAAGAGTGTAACCTTTAAATGCTGTTTCACAAACTGTGTAATACAAGATATAGTTCAGGTATCCGACAATAAGTGTAAAAAAGAACAAAGTGCCGCTAAACCCATCCCCTTCCGAGTAAGTTAATTTCTCTATGAAATCGGGGGCAACGGCTGCAAGAATAATACCCATTAGATAAGCTGTTGCATAGGATAATACAAATCGCATGAGTAAATTATCTATCAGGAAATTTAGGAAACGGGCTCCTACCGAAGCATCAACGTGCTCCGCGAAATTGTCAAAAATTCCTCTTTGCTCAACGGGCTGAACATTTTCTTCCATGTGGCTTTTAATTTTAGTTAAGGAACAATATAGGGATTTTTTGAATTTTTTGTAATCGACTTAAGATAAGGGTTTACACTCAGATGCTACGGAGTGGATGGAGATAGTACGGCCACAGAGAACACAGGGAAGCACAGGGTAACACAGAGAAAAGATAAAAGTTAATTCAGGCGATTTTTTCGCCTTTATCCACTTTTATCTTTTATCTTTTAGCTTTTCTTTCTCTGCGAAACTCTGAGCTACCCTGCGCACCCTGTGACCGTACTATCTCAAAAAGAAAGCTGCCACAGGCAGCCTCCTTCTTTCTCAA
The DNA here is from genome assembly GCA_965652975.1 of uncultured Chitinophagaceae bacterium. Classification (GTDB taxonomy): domain Bacteria; phylum Bacteroidota; class Bacteroidia; order Chitinophagales; family Chitinophagaceae; genus CADEDV01. The sequence continues at coordinate 15,621 of CBFGYO010000089.1, forward strand.
TGCGCGAAAAATTATCAATTAAGTTTTACAAGTTTTATTTCCTTATGTTCCTTACCCTGGAAAACTCTAATAACATAGGTGCCCGCGCTGTAATTATCTCCAATCTTTATAATTGAGCTGGCATTTACATTTCTCGTTTCAATTACTCTTCCATAAATATCTATTACCTGCATTACTACTTTTTCCGAAGAAGAATTTCCTTTCACATTTATGGTGAAATCACCTCTGCTCGGATTTGGATACGCAATTACATCAAGTGCGTTGGATATTACCGGAGCAGTTGCTTCGGCCTCTGTCTTTATCTGGTTTGTATAGACAGGCGGTTGACTTGAATTTGTTCCGTTGATTACCACTGTACTGTTTGCGCCCACCGCCTGAACAGGTAATGCTGCATCACTGGCACCAGGCTGATTATCATAAATGACCTTTCCATTATTCTTGTTATAGATCTTCATCCTGATCTTATCAACTCCCGAGCCATCCAACTGTCCGTCGACAACGGTCATTATAAATCCGATACCACTTTGTCCACCGATTATTTTACCCGTGCCTTTGAATTGTGCCATTGAATTGCTGATAACAAGGTATTCGAAATTCAGGGCATTAAATTCAAACTCACCCACCTTAAACTCGAATTGTGTTTCACCTTTTGGATTAGTCGCATTCTTGAAATAATTCATGGTAAATCCATAGCTCGCTTTACCCCCTGATGATGGATTGGATAGCAACGCCCCCTTTGGAGAATCGTAGTAGCCGCCACCATATGTATAGCCACCATTAGGATCATAGATCACCACAATTGCATCCACATCACCATTTGTATTTGCAAAGGTTGTTACACCTTTCTGATCAGT